>JAEZKL010000030.1 GCA_023415475.1 Bacillota bacterium
TCATTTTTAATGAAAATACCCGGGTTTATTTATATAAAAGATAGATCTACTAAAAAACAACCTTAAAAATGGGCTGCGCACTAGCGGTTGAATAACCGCTAGTGCGACAGCCCCTTTATTGCTTGAATGATCTTTTCAAGCAAGGTTGCGTAGCAACGATTTCTTAACGAGCAATTTGCAGAAGGCAAATTGTGAGTCTAGTATTCATAGTGTAATAATGCAATCCTGCTCGAAAGAGCAGGATTTTTTTGCTTGAATGATCTTTTCAAGCAAACACGTCAAGCCGGTATTCATTTGCATATTGATAAAAGATAACAGAGAAGCTATAATTAGGAAGAAGTATCGTATTTGGATACTCCGGATTAGCAATAGTTATGATTAATGACCTGAAACTTTCGTGGAGGCTTGAGATTAATATGCATAAAAAATTTGTAAATGCAATGGATGAATGTCCGATTATTGCAGCGATTAAGGATATGGATGGTTTAAGCAGATGCTTGGAATCAGATAGTAATATTATCTTTGTATTATTCGGAGATGTCTGTAATATATCCCATATAGTCAAAACCATAAAGGATTCAGGACGAATGGTTATTGTACATATCGATTTGATTAACGGTCTTAGTTCAAAAGAGGTAGCGGTGGATTTCATTAAAAACAACACGGAAGCGGATGGTATTATATCAACGAAGGTCAGTCTGATCAAAAGAGCTAAGGAGTTAGAGTTATTTACAGTCTTACGCTTCTTTCTTATTGATTCCATGGCATTTGAAAACATCAGAAAGCAAAGTGAGATGGTAAAGCCGGATTACATCGAGGTACTACCGGGGGTTATGCCCAAGGTAATCAGTAAAATCAAAGAGATCAGTTCGGTTCCCATCATTGCTGGCGGACTAATCTCGGATAAAGACGATGTGCTTTCTGCTCTGTCCGGAGGAGCTGTTTCAATTTCCACTACAAATCAGGAAGTCTGGTTTATGTGATGCATTTTTGGATGAAATGCATATATTAAGGATTATTTATAATTTATAGATTTTATATTGCACAAAATTGAAAGATTTGCTAATATATTGGTAGAATAAGTGATTGATCAGTGTAACCTAAGCACTGCTTCGATACTATAATTAAATATTGAATGCATGAGAATTAGAGCCAAGCAGAAAATACCATAATTTATGGTGTTGTTTGTTTGGCTTTTTTTATGTGCAAAAAGAGGAGAAAAAGCATGTATGATGTAATCATTATCGGTGCCGGCGTAATCGGAAGCGCTGTGGCAAGGGAGTTAATGCGATGTGACAGAAAGATTGCGGTTCTGGAAAAAGGCTTGGATGTCTGTGAGGGAACCTCGAAAGCAAACAGCGGTATCGTTCATGCGGGCTTTGATGCCACACCGGGCAGTCTGAAAGCAAAGCTGAACGTGGAGGGTAATAGGAGAATGGAGCAGTTATCGCAGGAGCTCGATTTTTCATTCCGACAAAACGGTTCTCTTGTTCTTTGCTTTCAAGAGGATGAGAAGGATAAGCTACAAGCGCTTTACGAGAAGGGGATAAAAAACGGTGTCCTGGAGCTCCGGATTTTATCAGGGGAAGAAGCGAGAAGACTGGAGCCAAAGCTTTCACAATCAGTAGTGGCTGCTTTGTATGCTCCTACGGGTGGAATTGTATGCCCCTTTGGACTTACGATTGCTTTGGCTGAAAATGCCTGTGTGAACGGTGCGGAATTTTATTTTAATGCAGAAGTAACTGCGATAGAAAAGAAGGAAGGCAGCTATTTGCTTCATTCTACAAAAGGAGTTTTTGAAAGTCGCGTCGTTGTCAATGCAGCAGGTGTTTACGCGGACAAATTACACAATATGGTCAGCGAGAAGAAAATGACTCTGATTGCAAGAAAAGGGGAATACTGTCTGTTTGATAAACAAGTCGGAGGATTTGTATCAAAAACTATTTTCCAGCTGCCCACGAAATATGGCAAAGGTGTATTGATTTCTCCTACTGTACACGGCAATCTACTTATCGGCCCTACCGCAGAGGATGTGAACGATAAAGAGGGACAATTCACAACGGGAAGAGGACTGGAGGAAGTATTGAAGAAGGCAGCCTTAAGTACGAGCGAGCTTCCGCCCATGCGTCAAGTGATAACCTCCTTTGCAGGGCTTCGGGCTCATGAGGCTAAGGACGATTTTATCATTGAGGAAGTAGAGGATGCAAAAGGCTTTATCGACGTTGCGGGCATTGAATCCCCCGGATTAACCTGTGCTCCTGCAATTGGGTGCTTTGTTGCTGAATTAGTTAATAATATCGCACCGGCTATGAAGAAGAAGGATTATATAAGCCAAAGAACAGGAATAAAGAATATGGCTTCTGTCTCCAAGGAGGAGCAGAAGGATTTAATTAGCAAAAATCCTGCTTATGCCAATGTAATCTGCCGCTGTGAAATGGTGACGGAAGGAGAAATACTGGACGCCATTCACAGACCCTTAGGTGCAAGAACCCTGGATGGTGTAAAGCGACGCACCCGTGCCGGGATGGGCAGATGCCAGGCCGGTTTCTGCTTGCCAAGAACAATGGAAATTCTTTCGAGGGAATGGGAGACTGGTATAAATACCATCGTGAAATCGGAGGAAGGCTCTTATTTAATGACCGGTTATAACAAGCAGGATAAGGAAAGGGGAGTTCAAGCATGAAATATGATATTGTTATCATCGGTGGAGGTCCGGCAGGGCTCGCTGCGGCACTAGCCGCTAAAAAGCAGGGAATAGAAAAGGTGGTAATTATCGAGCGGGATAAGGAGCTTGGAGGAATCCTTAATCAATGCATTCATAACGGATTTGGACTTCATACCTTTAAGGAAGAGCTGACGGGTCCGGAATATGCTGCAAGGTTCATTGAGAATGTCAAAGAGGCCGGTATACCTTACTTACTTAATACAATGGCAATCGATATCAGCCACAGGAAGACAGAGCTGGTTAACATCGACAGACCGTCTCAATATGAGATAACCTTGATGAATAAAGCGGACGGGTTATTTCAAATTGAATCCGATGCGGTAATTCTTGCAATGGGCTGTAGGGAGCGGCCGAGAGGAGCTCTTAATATACCCGGCTATCGTCCGGCAGGGATATATTCTGCCGGAACTGCCCAGCATTTTATTAATATCGAAGGCAGGATGCCCGGGAAAGAGGTAGTCATCTTAGGCTCCGGAGATATCGGATTGATTATGGCAAGGCGTATGACTTTGGAGGGGGCTAATGTGAAGGTGGTAGCAGAGGTGATGCCCTACTCAGGTGGCTTAAAACGTAATATCGCACAATGTCTGGATGATTTTGGAATTCCCTTGAAATTAAGTCATACGGTAATTGACATTGATGGGAAGGAACGGGTAAAGGGTGTTACTATAACAAAAGTGGATGAGAATTTGAAACCTATTCCCGGTACAGAGGAATATATACCCTGTGATACACTGCTGCTCTCAGTCGGTCTGATACCGGAGAATGAGCTTTCCATGAAGTTAGGAATTTCCCTCAGCCCAGTTACCTCCGGGCCAATTGTAGACGAGAGTCTGCAGACGAACCTTCCCGGCGTATTTGCCTGCGGTAATGTACTTCATGTACATGACCTGGTAGATTATGTATCTCAGGAGGCTATGTCTGCCGGTAATAATGCCGCGATGTATGTTAAGGGAGAACTAAAGAATAAGGAGGAGCAAATAGTCATTAAGCCGGATTACGGAGTTCGTTATACGGTGCCGGCCTTTATCGATCCCGATCGCATGTCGGAGGAACTAACCGTGCGATTTCGCGTAAGTGAGTCATTCTCGCAGGTAAAGCTATGTGTATATTATGAGGATACCCTTGTGAAGGAAATAAAAAAGAGGATCATGGCGCCCGGTGAAATGGAGGAGATTAAAATAAAGAAGACAGACTTAATGAAATATAATGATTTACGACAAATACGAATCGTAGTTAAAAAGGAGGTGGCTTGATATGGATAAGAAAGAGATGGTATGCATTTGCTGTCCATTGGGTTGCATGCTTAGTGTGACACAGGACGAAGAGGAGAGGCTTCTTGTTACAGGTAATTCCTGTCCAAGAGGAAAAACCTATGCGATAACCGAAATGACTGACCCAAGAAGAATTGTGACTACTACCGTAAGAGTAAAAGGGTGTGATATTCCGATGGTATCCGTAAAAACAAAGGAGGGTATCCCCAAGAATAAAATGATGCAGTGCATTAAGGAATTGGCAGCGATTGAGCTTCAAGCACCGGTTCATAACGGAGATATCGTCAAAGCTGATATTGCCGGTACGGGCATCGATGTGATTGCAACAAAGAATATTGCTTAGGAGAAGAAATCTATGCGGGATAAATATATAATGGCATTGGATCAGGGAACGACAAGCTCCCGATGTGTCATAATGGATCAAAATGGAAGGCTTATTAGTAAAGCGCAGAGAGAGTTCGGGCAGATTTACCCCTATCCGGGTTGGGTAGAGCATGATCCGATGGAGATCTGGTCCTCCCAGCTCAGCGTTGCTACAGAAGCGATGGCAAAGCTTAATATTACAGCTAAGGAAATTGCAGCCTTAGGAATAACCAATCAGCGTGAAACTACTATTATTTGGAATAAGCATACGGGAGAACCGATTTATAATGCGATTGTATGGCAATGTCATAGGACAGCGGATCAGATTGTGAAGTTAAAAAAAGATGGCTTTGATCATGTCCTTCAGGAAAAGACCGGATTGATACCGGATGCCTATTTTTCGGCTACGAAAATCTGCTGGCTTCTCGATCACGTGGAGGGAGCTAGGAAGGAGGCAGAAGCAGGTAATCTATTGTTTGGTACAGTAGATACCTGGTTAATCTGGAAGCTAACAAATGGTAAGATCCATGCTACCGATTATACGAATGCATCCAGAACCATGCTTTTTAATATAAGGACTCTATGCTGGGATGATGAGCTTCTGGAGTATTTTCATATCCCTAAAAATATGTTACCCCAAGTGAAGCCTTCCAGTCATCTATATGGTTATACGGATAGTAAGCTTCTGAGCGGAGAAATAGCCATAGCAGGTGTAGCCGGAGATCAGCAGGCTGCTTTGTTCGGGCAGCTGTGCTTTGAAGAGGGGGATGTTAAGAGTACCTATGGAACAGGGTGCTTTTTATTAATGAATACCGGACGGAAAGCAATCAGGTCCAAACATGGACTGCTAACTACCATTGCAGCCGGTGCTACGTCAGAGGTGAGCTATGTGCTCGAAGGGAGTGTTTTCGCGGCTGGAGCCGTGATTCAATGGTTGAGGGATGGGCTCCATATGATTGAGGATGCAGCGCAGGTTGAGAGCTATGCGGAGCAAGCAGAGAATACCGGAGGAGTATATATCGTACCTGCCTTTACGGGTTTAGGAGCTCCCTACTGGAATCAATATGCGAGGGGGACTATCGTCGGCATAACCAGAGGCTGTAGTAAGGAGCATTTTATCCGCGCTGCGCTGGAAGCCATTGCGTATCAGACTCATGATGTATTATGCGCTATGGAGAAGGATGCGGATTTATACATCAATAGCTTAAAGGTGGACGGAGGGGTAAGTGTGAACGATTTTCTGATGCAATTTCAGGCGGATATCCTACATACAAAGGTAGAGCGACCCGGATGTATTGAGACAACGGCTTTGGGTGCGGGATATCTTGCCGGTCTTGCCATTGGCTACTGGGGAGATCAGGAGGAAATCAAGAAGAACTGGATATTATCCAGAGAGTTTCATCCACGGCTGGAGAAGGAACGCACACAGAAGCTCTTAAATGGGTGGAAGAAGGCGGTAAAATGTGCATTAGCTTGGCAGGAAGGAGAAACGTAATTATGAAGAGTTTTCATATACCTTTTGGTACAAGCTATCTCGACCACCTATGATGAGATGCAAAAGAAGTTTGGAAAAGGTATAAACAATCCGATTAATGAAGATATGATTTAACGAAAGGAAGAATATTATGAAAGTAATTGCACATCGAGGTTACAGTGGCAGGTATCCCGAAAACACTATGCTTGCTTATGAAAAAGCAGTGGAAGCAGGCTGTGATGAGATTGAGATTGATGTACAAATGACAAAGGACGGGGATCTTGTCATGCTCCATGATGAAAACGTGGAGCATATAACCAATGGAAAGGGATATATTAAGGATTTGACTTTTAAGGAACTACGGCAGTTTAATGTAGATGCAAAGTATGGGGATAAATATGGCTTTAATCCGATCCCAAGTCTGGAAGAATATCTGGATTGGGTTCGGAAACAGGATGTGACAACCAATATTGAATTGAAAAACAGGAAATACTATTATCCTGGTTTGGAGGAAAAAACACTAGAGCTGGTTAAAAAATACGGATTAACAGATCGGGTGATGTTCTCTTCCTTCAATCATGTATCTCTGCTTAAATGTAAGTATTTAGCTTCTGATATTGAATGCGGAATATTAGTAGGTAAGCCGGAGATCTGGAATGCAGGATACTTTGCCAGGGAATATCATCTGGAATGCTACCATCCTGACATCATGAGCCTTACAAAAGAGACAGTTGATAATTGTAAGGAGAACGGTATTAAGGTGAATGTGTGGACAATTAATGGCATGGATGAACTGCAGAAGATGTATCTTTGGGAATGCGACGGGGTAATTACTAATTATCCCGATATCTGTAAAGCCTGGCTAAGCAAGACAACAAATAGAGAATAACGGCTTTTTACTACTCGTTTACGAAAAGCCAAGTAAAATCAGCACCTCTAGTAAGGCGCTGTAATTGAAACAGAACTACATAATGGTAATATTTGCATAAACATGCAAATATTACCTGGTCGTGGTCTAATAGACTTATTATGTTTTATATGGTATAGTTTACTTAAAACATAGTGTAAATCCTTGTCCGTGCCGACACTTTGGCGTTACAAAATTATTTCTTGGAGAGTTGTTTAATAATGGTTATCTGGAGAATCCAGACAAGCTTCCTAACGTGATGCGATTAGGTTTGCATAAAAATGCAGTTCTGTATATTTGTCTGCTTTTGAAAAACTTTAATTTGAGAGGAGGTATGTCAGGAGTATTCTTGACAATAACTATGTATCGTATATTGATTGTAGATGATGAAATTCCGTTTTTAGAAAGTTTAGTAGCCTTTAATTGGGAGAACTATGAATGTGTATGTATTGGTAAAGCTACGAATGGGGAAGAAGCATTAAATAAGTGCATAGAATATTTACCACATATTGTAATAACAGATATTAATATGCCACTTCTGGATGGTCTTTCATTTCTTTCAAAACTGCATGAAAAATTCCCGGAAATTCAAGTGATTTTACTTACAGTGCATCAAAGATTTGATTATGCAAGGATTGCAATACAAAGCGGAGCTTGTGATTATGTAATAAAGACTATGAATTATCAAGAACAACTAATAATGGCTTTAGAAAAAGCTAAGAAGTATTTTGTTAATCACAGTATTTTAATAGATTCGAGGTATAATCTGCTATATAAAGGCGGTAGGATTTTAATCATTGAATCGGAAGAGGTGATTAATAATTATAAAAGTGAAATGGATGATTATTTCAATAGAAAATTTTGTACATTGATATCCGTTTATTTTTCGCACAAATTTAAAAATATTAATGAAATAGTAGAAGAAATTGATTCATTACCGAAGATTATGGGGATAACGGTAGGTATTATTATTCGAGGATTATCTTGTGTTGAATTTCTAATGGATTATTCAGTGAATGAAATTAATAAACGGCTTATAAAAGAATTGTATAATAAAAACAATTTAATAATTGACAAAAATGCAATTATAACGATTGCAGAATGTAATAATTCCCTAAAAGGATACCTACAAGCCCATAACATAAATGAAGGAATGTATTTTACCAATTTCTATAAACCATTAAATCTTATTAATGTTAGTTGTGAGCAGTCTTTTTCATCTTTATATTCCAATACAATATTTGAATGGACTCATAATTTAAATGAAAATATAAAATCTAAATCACAATTAAAGCAGTATATTAGTATGATTGCTGATGAGTGTAAAAAGCATTTTTATCATCCAAACGAGGTAAAAAAAGCCTTTGGTTTGATTTTATATAAATATGAATCTTTATATTCAATCAGTAGTAATGATATTATGCATAAAGAAATAATGAAAACAGACAATTTAGTTGATTTACAGAAGAAAATGAATGAAATCATTGATACGATGCATAGTGAATCGAATAATTATAGTTATATAGTAAATACGTCAATGGAATATATAGGAATAAATTATAAGAAAGCTAATTTGCAATTATCAGAAGTTGCTCAGTATGTTGGAATGAGTCCCGGGTATTTGTCAAAAAAGCTGAAGGAAGAAACCGGTAAAAACTTTCAAGAAATTTTAATTAATTTTCGGATGGAACAGGCATTAACTTTATTAAAAAATAGTAATAAAAAAATTTATGAAGTCGCAGAGCAAGTTGGTTACGAAAATTATAGATCCTTTGTAAATACTTTTTCTAATTATTTTGGTGTAAATCCTAAAAAAATTAAATAAAGGATGAAAAGAATGCGATATTCAATATTTAAAAGAACATTAATTATTATAATGCTAACCTTTTATACCAGCTTTAGTATAATATTTATATGTCAGTTTAAGGGAGCACAGGAAACAATAAGAACACAGATAATAAATAATTCTATAGATAATCTGTCAATGACCGAATCTTATTTAGAAATGATCATGGAACGTCAGGTAAGTTTTATTTCCCAATTAACTCAGAATAAAATGTTGCGCTCTTTAAATGAAGAAAAAATAAATGACTTATTTCAAACATATTCCACTACCTATACGAACATAGACTCATTTATGCTTATTAAAAATGATGAGATTATAGCAATTAATAATAAAATACCTATTATAAATCGAGCAATTGATACCTCAATCTATTATGAAATGAGGCAGAAAAGCAGATTAACCATTACTTCGCCTTATTATTCCACAATCCTGGCGAACCGTTCTATTGCGATTATAAGCTCTATTACAGATGATGAGAATGAGGAATTACTTCTGATTGCAGAAATACGTCCACAAACGTTATTTGAATTTCTTTCGCTGAAAATATCAAATTCGGAAACATTAGTTGTGCTAAATACGATTGGAAATAGTGTTTATTTTGATATCAATTCTGATCTTGTTGGAAAACTATCAAATACGAATGGACAATTAGATATTGACGATAACCTAAAACATAAATTATTGAAAGTAAAATCAAATATATCAGAGGTAAGTCTAAATAATAAGAAACTAATTGTCAGACGATTAAGATATGATAATCGATGGAACCTGTACTTTATCACCGATTATACATACTATTATAAGACTCTGTACAAAATGATTAATAATTATTCGATTATCGCTTTTTTATCGATAGTGTTGATTATTCCAATCTCATTAATCATTAGTATGCTAATTACCAGACCAATTAAAAAGCTTAATAAACAAATCCAACTAACAACTCCTAATATTCCGGTACCTAAATTGGAAACAAATAAAATAACTGAAATTAATCATTTGGCAGTAAGCTTCAATAATCTGCTAGATGATTTACAAATTGCAGCCGAGCAAAAAAGTCAAATGCAGAAGAAGCAGTTTGAAAACGAGTATAGGGTACTGCAGAGTCAGATACAACCACATTTTCTATTTAATATTCATATTTGCATTCATGCACTTCTAGAGCAAAACAAAATTGAAGAGGCACAAAGAATGCTGCACTCCTTTGATACTTTATTAAGAACAATCACTTATAAGCTGGGCGAGACTATAATACTGGAAGAAGAAATGATTATTGTACAGGAGTATATCAGGCTGCAGCAATTCAGGCTTGGAGATACTTTTGATTTGGTTTTGGATGATTTTACCCAATTTAAAGATGTAATTGTTCCAAAACTACTACTGCAACCTATCATCGAAAATTCGATCTATCATGGTTTTCAAAAGCTTTCAAGAAGAGGTGAGATTCATATAAGCTTTGACAAGCTTGATAGGGAACTGCACATTTTTATTGAGGATAATGGCATAGGTATTCCTGCTGATGTGTTAAAAAAAATATGGACAAGCAGAGAAGGAAATACGCCAAATCATCAGGGCATGGTTTCCATTGGACTTAAGAATGTGAAAGAGAGAATACGACTATTTTACGGAAAAGACTGTGATATGTACATAAGCTCAAGAGAAGGAATAGGAACGATTGTTGAAATAGTTATCCTTATTGTATAAAAGTTATACATTTATTTATCAAAAAGCTGATATTATGACAAAAATGCCGATAACAACATTGTTAATCCCCTCTTATTTAGTAAAATATATCTATAGTTACTACTTAATGAGGGGGATAAATAATGAATGATTTAGCCACGAAAAATATAAAGAAAAAAAATAGACTAGTTAAAACGATCATTTCTCAAAGAGCATTATTGTTAATGCTGCTTCCGGGAGTAATCTTTTATATTGTTTACTTATATGCACCCATAGTTACCGGTGTGATTGTAAGCGTCAAAGATTATAGTATTAAAGCAGGTATTCTAGGCAGTGAAATTGCCGATCCTTGGTTCAAAAACTTCAAGTTCTTCTTTAATTCACCAGCGTTTATACCATTACTTAGGAACACATTTATCATCAGCTTTTCTAAAATATTCTTAGGTATTCCAATAGCAATTGCTTTAGCTATCTTACTAAATGAATGCAGATCCTCAAAGCTTAAGCGTGTAGTTCAAACCTTGACTTATATGCCACATTTCTTATCCTGGGTTGTTATTTATGGAATGTGCTTTATCTTGTTTTCAGAAACGAATGGATTAGTCAATGATTGGATACGCACACTAACAGGCTCTTCTCTTCCACTGTTAACACAACCGAAAATGTTTAGAAACCTGGTTGTTTGGTCGGATATATGGAAAAGTACCGGGTGGTCGGCGATTATCTACTTAGCTGCCATATCAGGTATTGACCCCCAATTATATGAGGCTGCGCATATGGATGGATGCACTCATTTTAAATCAATCCTCTATATAACAATTCCTTCGATCAGCAGTATTGTTATCATAACTCTGATTCTGCGCTGCGGAACAGTTTTGAATGCAGGTTTTGATCAAATTTATGTAATGTATAATGAAGGCGTTTATTCAACGGTAGATATCATAGATACCTGGGTTTTTAGAACGGGCTTTGAGAACTTTAACCTATCATTGTCAAGTGCGGTAGGATTATTTAAATCTTTGATATCCTTTGCATTAATAGTTACAGTGAATAAAATATCTAATCGTAGCAGAGGAGAATCGTTATGGTAAAAAGCAAAAGTGAAAAAAGATATCAATTTGTTGTGTCATGTGTTTTGGTTATCATTGGCGTTTTATGTTTGTTCCCGATGTTATATGTAGTATCTGTATCCCTTACACCGTATGAGGAGTATTTAAGGCAGAGCGGAGTTGTTCTATTTCCTAAAAAAATCACCTTAGAAGCATATAAACAGTTCTGGATGGAGCCCTATGTTCTTCGTTGCTTTATCAATACGGTTTTAATTTCAACGCTTGGAACGGCATTAAATATGATTGTTACTGTATTGATGGCCTATGCATTATCAAAAAAGGATTTAGTATTTAGTAAGTTCTTTACTTTATTTGCTTTGGTACCATTAATGATTACGGGAGGAATGATTCCGACTTATTTAATTGTAAAGAATACAGGACTTTTAAATTCACTGGCTGCACTAGTGATACCGACCTTAGTTGCACCCTACACATTGCTGATTACAAAATCCTTTTTTGCAAGCATCGATGGAAGTCTTTTTGAATCAGCTAGAATAGACGGAGCCGGCGAATTCAAAGTACTATGTTCCATTGCTTTGCCGGTAT
Organism: Bacillota bacterium; assembly: GCA_023415475.1. GTDB lineage: Bacteria > Bacillota > Clostridia > Lachnospirales > Lachnospiraceae > Mobilitalea. Next base: position 11,925 of record JAEZKL010000030.1, read on the forward strand.
CTATGCCGATTTTAGCAACAATTGGTTTGATGTATGGAGTAGCTCATTGGAATGAATATTTCTCAAGTCTAATGTATAACAGCGAATCAAACATGCGAACTTTGCAGGTGGTATTAAGAGAAATGTTAAATAGGGCAAACAATATGGATGCAGATGTTGCTGTTCCGACGAGAACATTACAGATGGCAGGAGTTATCGTTTCTGCTGTGCCAATTATTGCAGTCTATCCTTTTTTACAGAAACATTTTACACAGGGTATTATGCTTGGGGCAGTAAAAGGATGAAGCTATCCTTTTCGCATAAAAAGATATTAAGGAGGAAGGTTTATGAAAAAGTTAGTAGCAATCTCATTAGTACTGGTAATGGTTCTTAGCCTTTGTGCATGCGGCAAAAAGGAAACAAAGGATTCAGGGGGCGATACTACAAATCAGACAGTAAGTAATGAAAGTAAAGAAGGTACGGCAACAGGGGAGAATACTCCGGCAGAAATACAAACTATTTCCTTATTTGGTCTTCCTGTAACAATTCCTGATTCTGATACGATTATACCGGAGTTAGAGAAAAGAGCCGGAGTTGATTTGGATATAACAAGTACAGGTGGTGATGAGTCACTCCTTGTATCCAGATTAGCAGGAGGAGATATCCCGGATGTATTTAGAGTAACTACCTTAAGCAGCTTGGCATCTTATAAAAAGGATGAAGTTTTATTGGACTTAAAGCCTTACTTAGATAAAATGCCAAACGTTAAGAACATGTTTACTGAGCAACAATGGGCTCGTGTTACCTTTGATGGTGGTATTTATGGCATACCGCGCCGTATGGAAGGTAACTATGGATGCTGGTATATTCGTCATGACTGGCTAGATAAATTGGGTGTTGCTGACCCAACAAATTTTAATGAATTACTCGAAGTAGCAAAGCTTATGACAACCTCTGACTTGGACGGAAACGGTAAAAATGATACCTATGCAGTCAGCGGACAGTACGGAGCTACAGCAAGCACCTTTGGACGTGGAGCATTTGATGGATTTTGGACTGCATATGGGGTAACAGGACCGGAAACAATTATGATTAAAGACAATCAAGCAGTAATGTCTTGTACGTTGCCGGAGTTCCGTCTAGCAGTAGAAGAAATTAGAAGATTTGTAGAAGCTGGCGTTGTAGATCCCGAAATATTATCAAATACAAATGATAGTATCACAGAAAAAATGTCCATGGGCAAAGCAGGAATTTGCTATGGTGGTTGGGCAAATTATAGTAAACCGGCACAAGCAAAAATCTTAACGGCTGTTTTCCCGGAAGCTAGCTGGGGACCGTTTAAAACAGAAATCAAGACTGATTATGGTGTATCAGGAGCTTCAAATTCTGCTTCCGGAAACGATGCAGTATATGCATTCAATGCTGATTTAGTGGACGAGCCCGAGAAATTAGAAGCAGCGTTAAAACTCTTTGATTATATCGCTACTGAGGAATGTGACAATCTGTTAAGCTTTGGTATTGAGAACGAACATTATAAGGTTGAAAATAATACAATTGTTAAGCTTGATAAAATGGATGAGCTAAGCTATGGTTGGGGAGTTCAATTCTTAGGTCGTGACGACATGCTTTATTGTATGACAAAATTTGCAGATTGTGCCGATTATATTAAGTATTGTGCAGAAGATATTACAATCCTACAACATTATGGCCAAATGGTAGAAAAACCGGAGGATATTAATGTATCTGATATTGAAGCATATGTCTTAGAGCAAGTTGCACAGTTTATGTTTGGTACACAGAGTATGGATAAGTGGGATAGCTTTATTGATACCTTATATAAATCATATTCTCTTCAGAGATATATTGATGTTTCAAATGAGTCATTAAAGGAATTAGGATATATTAAATAATAAAAATAATCTGACATTAACTACCAAACCTAAACATGGTTTGGTAGTTATTTAAAATTAAGTAAAATAGAATGAGGGGGTAGAATGGTGGAAAAAAGGATTGTAATATTAGGGGGAGGAATTGCAGGTTGTATTGCAGCAATCATTGCAAAGAAACAAGGATTATCTCCAATCATAATTGAATCGCGGAGTTATCTGGGATATGAAATGACAGGAAGATATCAATTATTCGTTGGAGAACAAGACAGTAATGAATCCATATTAGAAAATTATTTTGATATTGACGGAGTTCTAATTGGTTCTAATAAGTGTTATTATCAGGGAGAATTGAAAATGGCGCTGGGAAGACGAATGAGGGAGCTTGAGATCCCATGCTTTTATCTTTCTCATTTGATCGGAGTCAGTGGTAATACTTCTATTAATAAAATATACTTTGCTAATCCGTATGGAATGTATTCTGTTGATTGTAATTATATTTTGGATTGCAGCAATGCCCAGATGATACAGCAGGTACTTGGATTTGCGACAAACAATAATTGTGTACATAACATTCAGTACGCAATGGAAATAACAAATTGCCATTATACAGAAAAGTCAATAACAATAAATCTGGAAAATAACGATACTCAAATATTAAAAGTTCATCCGTCAAAGCATTCACCAAATAGTCGCATACTGACTATGGATTTTAATGTGGCATTTAATGATAGTAGTATATCAGCGCGAACAAAAACGGAAATTAAAGCCCGTATACGAAGTCTGCATGTTTTGAATGAATTAGCAGAAATAGAAGAATTTAAAGATTTTAAATTAATAAATATATCGAGTGAAGTATCAAGTACAAGGAAAACGTCTCATTATAGCAGTGATATTAACAATATTCTTGAAAATGAAGTATTATTAAACTTTGATTTTACAGAAGCTAATTTACTTCAACTTGAACTGTCTTTGAAGAATAGATTAGCTAATTTGCATCCATGTAATGATAGTATATCAGAGAATTATTTCTGGATGAATGGAAGAAAAAGAGCTTTATCAGAAAGTGTAACCTTTAATGCTTCGAGTGAGTGGCTAGGAGTAAAACTTAATTCATTTACTCTAAAATCAGATCAATTACCAATTATTGATAATGATATAGTAATTGCAGGCATGGGGGTCTCCGGAATGTCGGCCGCTATGGGGATTGGAGCCACGGAAAAAAGTGTATTAGGTATTGAGAATCAAAGTACCTTAGGTGGAACCAAGACAGCAGCACATGTCACGGGTTACTATTATGGATATCAAGGTGGCTTTACGAAAGCATTGGACGAAGCCTTTCAAGAATTTATTGAAACTAATATTAGATTCTCTTATGAAAAATCTTCAGCATATATTATACTTGAATACTTTCATTTTATAACCTTAGAGCAAATGCATTTTCCTTACTTGTTAAATACGGTTGTTTGTGGAGCTGAATTAGATGGAAACAGATTAGTTGGAGCTATTATAGCGAATGACAGCGGTGTCTATCTACTTAATTCAAAGCTATTTTTAGATATGACCGGAAATGGAGATTTAGCGGCATTGTCAGGAGCTGCTTTTGAATTTGGTGATCCGCTGGATGGAAATAGTCAGACCTTTAGTAGATGGGGTCGAACAGAATTAAGTGTGGATAATTATCTGGAAAATCAATTTCATGGTGATTATGATGCGGTTGATCCGTCAAATTATCAGGATATGTTACGCGCATTAACGATATCACAGTGTGACAACTCAGCATACTATTTCTCGCATCCTCTTGCATACCGTGAGGGTAGACGTATTATCGGAAGAGAATATATTACACTAGAGAAAACACTTACCTTTCGGGAGTTGTCTCAAATTGTTCTAATTGGTGAAACTACCTTGGACAACCACGGAAGAATGTCAGCAGATTATGCACTAATGGGATTTGGAACATTAAATAAAGTTTATCGTGCAGCGGTTTCGTTAGGTTGCTTTATCCCAAAAGACATTGATGGAATCTTAGTTGGTGGTAAAGCAATTTCGGGTGATCGTGATGCGGTTGGTATGCTACGAATGAATGCCGATATACAAAATGCAGGTTTTATGCTCGGTATCTATGCTGATTTAATGCAAGAAGGAGATTTAAATTCAGTTGATTTTGAGGACTTCCAGAATAAATTAAGGCAATTAAATATACTGACTGTTGAAAGAGAAACTCCTACAATAAAATCAGTCCATGAGGCAGTAGCACAAATATCAATTGATGATCCATATTCTTTATTTGATGTATTGCTGCAGGAGAAATCGGCTGTATTACCATTGTTAAGAGCTGCATATGAACAAGAAAACAATATTAAGAGAAAATACATTATTGCAAAGGGATTAGCTTGGTTTGCTGATCCACTAGGCATTGATTTTCTTTATAAAAGATTTGATGAGCTAATTCATAACGAATGCTGTGATAGTAATAGTGATATTGACGATCATATGGATGTAGTACGTCATGGAGTAGCGAATGATGAAATAAATGATTATTGGGATCTAAATCAATTGATTGTGTTATTCGAAAGGCTTAAAGATCAATCCCGAATAACTGAGTTATGCGGTTTAATTAAGCGTGCAAATGCAGGTGGAACGCCTTATAGAAGTAAATATGTCTACTATGCGTCAAGAGCGGATATGGTATGTGTCCCATATTTTGAAAGGCTATTTATTCTCGCACATTATTTTATTCATTTGCCCAGTAAAACAGCAGCACCTTATTTATATGAATTATTAAGCAAAGAGAATATCGGCGGTGGATTATATTGTCATAGCTTGGATAAACCGCCCTTATATTTCTCGTCCTATCTTGAGTTAATGATTGCCAGAGCTGCATACAGATGCGGAGAAAGTAAAGCAAGAGAAATCATTAGAGAATATTCTTCTGATATTAGAAAAACGCTTTCCGGCTGTGCTCAAAATGAATTATAAAATTCTATAGCTTTTTTCTCTCTTCGAGTGATAATATCTCAAACCTGGACCTGATTCATAATCAGGTCCAGGTTTATGTTTACACCTCTCTATGAAATGGGTGTTAAGCTTTTCTTCTACTTTCCTTCGACAAATTTTTTTTAATTAATTGTAATATTTGCATTTCTACTGTATAATTCTTGCAGTGGATAAATTATAAAACCACGGATGATTTTAGTATATTGACCTTGGATATGCCCTTGGATACAGCGACAATTCCGTTACCGACTAACCTTGTTATTTATTTTTATCATGATAAGATTAATTATGAGGCATTTAGCGAGCGTCTGATAGAGCTCTATGATATTATGGGCAGGAATAATATACGCATTGATTTCTATTCTGTTGTAATGGAGGAAACACCGAAGGATGGAGAGAAGCCGACGAGCGGTGAAAGCATCCATCTTTATGATTTTCCGGCTGAGAAGGTGGCCTCTGAGACTTTAGTGGAGGATATCAAGATGTACATTGCAGAATGGGAGAGAGAGAATGAAAAGTAGTCCAGAATAGGATGCGGTGGCCCGGTTAGTAGAAACGGTTATCATTAATGTTCTGTATTATACATGATAGGATTAATAAAAAGCTCTAATAGGAGTACTGACTATGGTATATTTGACGATATTATCTTTAACAGCTTCTTTATTTTATTTTTTATTCGGATTTAACATCATTCGATTATATAGAAAATCCAAGGTCTGTAAGATCTTTTTTATTCTTACATTATCGTTGGCTATATGGTCCTTGCCAGGAGCCTTTGTATATGTAGCGGAAAATACAGTAGAGTATGCTTTTTGGAATAAAATCTCTGCATTTGGATGGTGTACCTTTGAGGCGATAGGGCTATATTTTGTAATGACGCTGACGGAGAATAAATTAATGCGGCATATGTATATCAAGCTGCTTATACTACTACCGGCGGTTATTTTCCTGTACATGGCTCTCTTCCTTTTTGGCCCTAATATTACTACTTCTCCGATTATTGAGAATATATTTTATAAAGGAAATTTTCTATATAATTTTATATATCCATTGCTAAGTATTTTATTAATCCTTCGGTGGGGCATGAAATCAAAGAGTAGAATTCAAAAGAAACAAGCTTATATTATATCCATTAGCAGCTTAATTTCTTTTCTCTTGATACTTATTGTTCAGACGCTTCTACCTGCTATGGGGTTGCTGGAAATCCCCAGTTTGGGGCAAGTGTATTCTTTGATTATGATGTATGGTGTTTATTACTCTATTCATCGATACCAGTTTATGTCCATTCCTACTTCATTGATTACTAATGAATTATTTAAGGAGCTAACCGGATTGACTTTTCTTTTAGATTCGCAAGGCTTCATTATTAAAACGAACCGACAGCTATATCACTTGCTTAACTATACGGAAGATGAGGTCATAGGAAAACATATTACAGAGATTATAAGACATACGGATATTGATAGAGTTATGGATAACAGTGAAACAATTCATAAGGCAATAAGATTTGAAGAGATTCTGATTTCTTCAAAAACCGGTATTGCAATTCCGTTTAAAATCTCAGTTATCCCTCTCCAGAAGAAATCAGGTTTTCAGTTGGGTCTTTTAGTTATAGGCGAAGATATCAGGGTAATTATGAAGCAGAAGAAAACACAGGCAATACTTAAGAAGAATTACGAAGACATCAATAAACTAAATAATGAGCTTCTTGAGATGAATCAGAAGCTAATTCAGAAATCCAACAAAGACAGTCTGACAAATCTTTATAATCATCAATATATAAATATGATATTAGAGGATTTGTTAGTGCAGGAGCGAAAGGAAACCGCCGATATTTGTGTTATGATGCTTGACATTGATTATTTTAAGCAGGTGAATGATGACTATGGACATTTGGCAGGAGATAGGGTTCTGGTAACCATCAGTGAAATCATATTGAAAAACATTCGACCGTATGATTACATAGGACGTTACGGAGGGGAGGAATTTCTTGTTATAATGCCGAATATCAAGCTGGAGGAGGCAGCTCTCATCTCAGAGAAAATCCGAAGAAGTATCGAAACTCATCATTTTGAGATTAAAGGTCTTGCCTTGACAATTAGTATCGGAGTGGCTCAGTATGCCGGAGAAACATCCAAAGATCTAATCAATAAAGCGGACAAGCTACTATATCAAGCGAAGACTAAGGGCAGAAACAGATATGAGTTAGAGTTGGATTAGGATGTACTCGCGATTTTCTAAAGAACAGAAAATTGCTCGTTAGAAAAGCAGACTCACGAATTGTAAAAGCACAATTCGTTCGTTGAAAAAGCTCACCCGATTGGGGTGAGCTTTTTCAAATTGTATATATTTGTTTGCATAATTTTAAAAAACTCAATGAATTTGAGTTGACAGTTGCAAAAAAGTATGCTAGTATGAAAGATGCACTATTGTGGTGTTATATGCCTAATTACTAATATTATAGCATATATAAATGAAATTGAAAAGTAGTTTTTTATTCATAATTAGGATTAAGGTAGAAAAAGTGACCTAAAATATACATAATACTATATAAAGTGAATAAATTTTCATTTTGTTATAGATATGGTATGTGTTTAATCCAATAGATATTTTTCTATGTTAATCAAAAACTTATAAAAATTCAAGGGGTGAAAACGTCAATGGACAAGAACAGAATGCATCCAATTAAGGTTGGTAATAACGTTAGAATGAGTTACTCCAAACAAAAGGAAGTCCTGGAGATGCC
>JAEZKL010000075.1 GCA_023415475.1 Bacillota bacterium
AAGCTGGAGCAACTGTTACTTTTGATCAGGTACTTGCAGTGAATAAGGGTGAGTTAGTAGTAGGAAATCCTACTGTAGCAAACGCTAAGGTTTCTGCAACTGTAGTTGAAGAAGGCAAGAACAAGAAAGTTATTGTTTTCAGATACAAGAGAAAGTCCGGATATCACAAGAAGAATGGTCATAGACAACCATTTACCAAGGTTAAGATTGAAAAGATTAATGCATAGGTAGATGTGATATGATTAACGTATCCATATATAAAAATGCAGAGAATTTGGTTACCGGCTTTAAACTGTCCGGACATGCTGATTATTCGGAGTATGGCAGTGATATTGTATGTGCAGCAGTGTCTGCATTGGTAATCAATACGATAAATTCTATTGAGAATTTTACCTCGGATCGGTTTACTCTAGACCAGGATGAGAAAAAAGGTTTTATAGAATTTCATGTGGTTTCTCCTTTGAGTAACAACTCCAACTTACTGTTAAGCTCCTTAGTATTAGGACTTTCAGGAATTGTAGAGGAATATACGGAGAAGTATATCAAGCTAACTCAGGCTTAATCACAGTAACTCATATAATGATATGAAATTAGAATTGTAGGAGGTGTAGAACATGTTAAGAATGAACCTTCAATTTTTCGCTCATAAAAAGGGTGTTGGTTCTACCAAGAACGGTAGAGATTCCGAGTCCAAGAGATTGGGCGCTAAGAGAGCAGATGGTCAATTTGTTCTTGCAGGAAATATTCTTTACAGACAGCGCGGTACAAAGATCCATCCCGGAGTAAATGTAGGACGCGGTGGCGATGATACATTATTTGCTTTAGTGGATGGCGTTTTAAAGTTTGAGCGCAAGGGTAGAGATAAGACACAGGCTAGTGTTCACCCGGTAGAAGCGAAGTAATTAAACATTCGTAGATCAACCCCAAATTCTAGAAACAGGATTTGGGGTTCTTTTATGCTTTATTCTTATGGTATTTAATGGGTGTGTATTATTGAATAGATGGATATAGACAAAATTACGAAAATAATAGTTTAGAATGTATTCCTGTATTGTAGGATAGAGAATACGTGTTGTATTTGACAGTTTTTTTTATTATAATAAGCATAATAGATTTTGGAAACAATAGTTATAGTTTGAAATAGAGAGGACAGCGTAGGAGAATAAGCAGAACAGGCTTATACTTCGGACGCCAGACAGGTGATAAAATGTTTGCAGACAGAGCTGAGATTTATATAAGGTCCGGTAAGGGTGGCGACGGTCATGTCAGCTTTCGTAAGGAGATCTTTGTTCCGGCCGGAGGACCAGATGGTGGCGACGGCGGTAAAGGCGGAGACTTGATTTTTGAAGTGGATGAGGGTCTTAATACCTTAACGGATTTTCGATATGTTCGTAAGTACTGTGCCGAGGACGGCGATCCCGGCGGCAAGAAGAAATGCCATGGTAAAAATGGCAATGATCTGATCGTAAAGGTTCCGCCGGGTACGGTGATCAAGGAAAAAGAGTCGGGTAAAGTAGTTGCGGATATGTCCCACGGCAATAACCGCGAGGTTATTCTTCGTGGTGGTCGCGGAGGTAAGGGTAATCAGCATTACGCAACCTCGACCATGCAGGTACCGATGTATGCACAGCCTGGTCAGAAGGCACAGGAGATGAATGTACTGCTGGAGCTGAAGGTGATTGCAGATGTGGGCTTGGTTGGTTTCCCGAACGTAGGTAAGTCAACCTTATTATCCCGTGTAACCAATGCAAGACCGAAGATCGGTAATTATCATTTTACTACCTTAAGTCCGAACCTTGGTGTGGTTGATTTAGAGGGCGGCGGTTTTGTTATCGCTGACATTCCGGGATTAATCGAAGGTGCTTCCGAAGGTCTTGGATTAGGCCATGAGTTCTTAAGACATATTGAGCGTACTAAGGTTATCATTCATCTTGTAGATGCAGCCTCAACCGAGGGACGTGATCCAATCGAGGATATCGAGAAGATTAATGCAGAGCTTACTGCTTACAATGCAGAGCTGGCGACGCGTCCGCAGGTGATAGCAGCTAATAAGACCGATGTTATGATGGAGGAGGATGCCGAAGAGATAATCAGAAAAATCAAAGAAAAGTATGAGCCCATGGGCATTCCGATATTTTCTATCTCTGCAGTCAGCGGTAAGGGCATGAAGGAGCTTCTTTATCATGTCAAAGGTATGCTGAATAACCTGGATAGCACTCCGACAGTGTTCGAGAAGGAATTCTTCCCTGAGGATATGGCAAGCTCAAGCCTGCCCTTTGAGGTATGGAAGGAAGATGAGAAGGTATTCGTCGTGGAAGGTCCACGCATCGAAAGAATGCTTGGTTATACCAACATAGATTCCGAGAAGGGTTTTGAGTTCTTCCAAAAGTTCCTGAAGGAAAACGGTATTTTGGAGCAGCTTGAGGAGCTCGGCATTGCTGAAGGCGATACCGTAAGAATGTATGGCTTAAGCTTCGACTATTACAAATAGACTGAATTTATAGGATAAGTACAGTCATAACGATACAGCTTCTCATGTAGAATTGTATGTTTACTTTTGAAAGGAGTATACTGATGACAACAAAGCAAAGAGCTTATTTAAAGGGCTTGGCAATGACGATTGACCCGATCTATCAGATAGGAAAGTCGGCTTTAACTCCGGAGATTACCCAAGGGGTATCCGAGGCACTGGAGGCGAGAGAATTAATAAAAATCAGTGTCTTAAAGAACTGTGCAGATGATCCGAAGGAGATGGCGCAGATGTTAGCAGAGCGTACCCACTCCGAGGTGGTTCAGGTGATCGGTAAGAAGATTATATTATATAAAGAATCTAAGGATAAGAAGAAAATCGAACTTCCAGTAGAGAAGAAATCCAAGAATAAAGATATGTAATTACTATAGAAAAGCCTGATAAAGAATAGGAAGGCAGTGGACTGATGAAGAAAATTGGAATTATGGGAGGAACCTTTAACCCGATTCATAATGGGCATTTGTTCTTAGCGGAAAACGCTTACGAGCAGATCGGTTTGGATCAAATCCTATTTATGCCCTCAAAGAATCCTCCGCATAAAGCGAAGCCGGAAATGATAACGGATCAGCAGAGAGTGGATATGATTAACCTGGCGATTCAGAACAATCCTCATTTTTCAATATCAACCATTGAATTGGAGCGCGATGGCTATACCTATACTGCTGATACATTGACGCTTTTGACAAAAGAGCATAATGAGGTTCGATATTATTTCATTGTCGGAGCTGATTCCCTGTTCATGATGCAGGACTGGCATCAGCCCCAGGTCATTTTTGATCTATGTACAGTGGTTGCAGCCGGAAGAGATCATGTAGACGGTGCAAAGCTTGCAGCACAGGCAGAGTTTCTGAAGGAACAATATCATGCGGACATTCAATTGGTTGAGATGCCTACCATGCAGATAGCCTCAGCGGATATCCGCAACCGGGTTGCGCAGAATAAGACGATTCGATATTATCTGCCGGAGCAGGTGGCAGAGTATATTAATCAACACAAGCTATATCATACCTAACCGGAGGACGAAATAGTATGAAACTGGAATTATTGCGGGACAGAATGAAAGAGACATTAAAGAAACCGCGTTACCTTCATAGTGTCGGTGTGGAGGAGGTAGCATGTGACCTTGCTGTCATCTATGGCTATGATACCATGAAGGCCAGTATTGCAGGTATTCTTCATGACTGTGCCAAGAATTTATCTGACGAAGAGTTAATACAATACTGTGAGAAACATCACCTGGAAGTAACAGAAATTGAAGCCCGGTGCCCTTTTTTGCTGCACGGTAAGGTGGGTGCGGCATATGCCGAAGAGCAATTCGGTATTGAGGATCCGGAGATCATCAGTTCCATCGTATATCATACTACAGGCAGACCGAATATGAGTCTGTTAGAGAAGATTATATTTACCGCGGATTATATTGAACCTTACCGCAAGCTTATACCGCGGATTGACGAGATTAGGGCAATGGCTTATTCAGAGCTTGACCTGGCGGTGCTTATGATACTGGAGAATACTTTGGGATATTTGGAACAATCAAAGGCTGACATTGATACAATGACAGTAGATACGTATGAATATTATAAAGCAAAGCTTAGTGGACAAAATAAGCCAAAGAGCTTTTGAAAGTAACATAGAGATTGAAAGGGGATTGCAATGGACAATTCAAAGAAAATGGTTAAGCTTGCATATGAAGCTTTAGAAGAAAAAAAAGGTGAAGACATCACAGTCATTGAGATTAAGGATATCTCGATTATTGCAGATTATTTTATAATTGCAAACGGAACAAACGCTTCCCAGGTAGATGCACTTATGAATTCTGTTTCGGATACCTTGGGTAAAAATGGTTATGAGCCGAAGAGAATTGAAGGTGTAAGAAGTGCCAGCTGGATTCTGATGGATTACGGCGATGTGGTTGTACATGTATTCTCGAAGGAGGATCGTCTGTTTTACAACCTTGAGCGTATCTGGAGAGACGGTAAGACCGTGAGCAGAGAGCAGCTGGAAGATTAATAACTTAAGAAGAATAAGTGAAGCCTATATTAATTGAAAAGTATAAAAAAATAAAGGGAAGCAGTGATGCTTCCCTTTCTGTATTCATCTCATCAATGAAAACATAAAACTAATAAACAAAACTATTCTCAGGGAAACATGCGGAATAATCCGATTACTTTACCCTGTATGTTCAAATCAGATACAATGATGGGCTCCATGGTATCGTTCTCCGGCTGTAAGCGATAATATCCATTCTCTTTATAGAAGGTCTTAACGGTTACTTCTTCTCCGATTAATGCAACGACATAATCACCGTTCTTAGCATGGGATTGCTTCTGTACTAAGATCTTATCCCCGTTATAAATACCTACATTAATCATACTATTACCCTTAACCTTCAGCATGAAGGTGTCCTCGTTCGGCATATATTCTGCCGGAATCGGGAAATAACTATCAATATTCTCAACTGCAAGAATCGGTTGTCCTGCTGTAATGGTGCCGACAATCGGTACATTCACAAGATCACGTCTTGTCAGGTTAAATTCGTCATCAATAATCTCAATTGCACGCGGTTTGGATGGGTCACGGCGGATATAGCCGTTCTTCTCCAGGGTCTCGAGATGGGAGTGTACGGACGAGGTCGATTTTAATTTCACGGCTTCACAAATTTCACGAACTGCCGGCGGATATCCTTTGTTTATTATCTGAGATTTTAAATATTCGAGTATTTCTTTCTGCTTATTGCTTATTCTACCATAGCCCATATAAGTATCTGCCTCCATTTCCTATTTGCACCATTATAACATACCTATTATAAAAATGCAAAACTTATGTTCTAAAAAACGAAAAAATGTTTGCAAAACAAAATATATGTTCGAAATCTGTTGACAAACATACGTTTGCATTATATAATCAGTCTATAGAAACAAATGTTCGTATCATATGTTCGGATTTACAAGAAAAACTATATAAATAATTTTAAAAATATTTTTACAAAGACATCGGATGACCATAACCCATACTATACTGAGATCAATGAGAGATGTCAATCAGATATCTGCTCATTCGAATACATGATGAGTGAATGCCTGTATGGCTGGCTACTTTCATCAATATGAATTAGCTTTCGCGAAGCTGACAGTTTACAGATACAGTTACTAAAGAGATAAAACCTTGGGAGGGTATGTAAGATGAATAGAACGGTAGATTATATTATGGAAGGAAGCAGATATTATCAGCTGAATAAGAAGAGAATATGGAGATTTGGTATTGCAGTGCTATTATTGGTTGTTATTTTATCCGTATTCTTTATTACTAAAACAGTAACCGCACAGAGATCAGCGGACCGTACAAAGCTGGTAACCTGTATAGAGGTAAAGAAGGGTGATACGTTGTGGGGCATCGCATCCACATATTTTACAGATGAATATAATGATTTGAATGAGTATATCGAAGAGATAAAAGACAGCAACGGCATGGTATCCGATGAAATACATGCAGGCAATTATATTATTGTACCTTATTATGCTGACGCTTCCGAAGATTCGATCATGATGGAATAAATCCTTGACAAATATACATCCTATGAATATACTGGTGAAAATAAGTAAAATACATTAACTACTTAGTAAAGGCTATGATGAGAAGAGTAACTATATGGAGGGTATACAGAGAATTCCATTAGCTGAGAAGGAATGACCCAAATGTAGCGAAACAAGCCTCGGAGCTTCATACGGATCCTAATCATTGGTGATGCTATGACGTGAGTTCACGTTACAGAACTAGAGTATATTAGTACTCAATGAGATTAATATGGTGACATATTAATGAAATAGGGTGGCAACGCGAAGATATATATCGCCCCTACAGATACTTCTGTAGGGGCGTTTTGTTTTGCGTATTATTATCATATCGGATAGGAGTGAAGGAAGATGAAAAAAAATTATGAGGAAAGACCTATATTTCCGAAAAGAGCAGTAATTACTGCCGGAATGCCATATGGCAACAAAGAATTGCATTTTGGTCATATCGGGGGAGTATTTATTCATGCGGATGTATTCGCTAGGTTCTTAAGAGACCGTATTGGTAAGGATAATGTAATCTTTGTATCCGGAACAGACTGTTATGGTTCACCTATTCTGGAAAGCTATCGTAAATGGAAGGAGCAAACAGAAACTACCATAACGATAGAAGATTATGTGATGCAAAATTATCAGAAGCAGAGGGAAGCATTGGAGAAGTACCAGATAAGTCTTAATCTCTACGGAGCATCTGCTTTAGGACGGAGTAAGGAGGTGCATGCTAAGGTATCCGAGGAGATATTCGATGCGTTGTATCAAAAGGGTTATCTTCAGAAGTTATCCACTCCTCAGTTCTATGACCCGGAATATAAGGTGCTATTGAACGGACGTCAGGTCATAGGACAATGCCCGATCCAAGGGTGTTCCTCCGATAAAGGCTATGCAGATGAATGTTCCCTGGGGCACCAGTATATGCCTAGTGAACTCATTAATCCCAAGAGCACATTATCCGGTAAGACACCTGAGGTGATACAGGTTATCAATTGGTATTTTCGACTGGAAGACTTTCAGATGCTTTTGTCCGATTATATCAGTTTTCTTCAGAACGGGACGAATACACGAAAGTATCAGCTCAGCGCCATGGAGGAATTTCTGAAAAAGCCCTTAATTTATATCAAGAAGAGCCAGCTGGAGCGTCTGGAGGCAATCAAAGATCAATTACCAAAGCACACTCTGCTGGACGAACAGAATAAATCGTCGGTTGCGATAGAGTTTGATACCTTGAGTGATAGGGAACAGGCAGGAGTTCTTCTCAGTGGGTATGGTATCTATTATCGTACCGGAAAGACCCTGGTACCTTTCCGGCTATCCGGAAATATCGAATGGGGTGTCAAGGTTCCAAAGAAGGACGGAATTGACAACCTTACCTTCTGGGTATGGCCGGAATCTCTATGGGCTCCAATTTCCTTTACCAGAACGTATTTGGACAGTCTTCATAAGGAGGAAGAGGAATGGAAGCGATGGTGGTGTTCAGAGGAAGCAAAGGTATACCAGTTTATCGGTGAAGATAATATCTATTTCTATGGAATTGCCGAGATGGCGATGTTCATGGCATTACAGTCTAAGGAGCCATCCATATCGCCTATGGATGGAGATCTGATGCTTCCTCACCTGATTGCGAATAATCATGTACTGTTTATGGATAAGAAGGTAAGCTCAAGCTCCGAGATTAAGCCACTCATGGCGAAGGAGCTACTGGATTATTATACTCCAGAGCAGCTGAGAATGCATTTCTTAAGCTTAGGTTTGGATACGAAAAGTGTCAGCTTTAAGCCTCAGGCTTATATGCAGCATAAGGAGGGCCAGGACACAGTATTAAAGGAGGGGAATCTGCTCACGAATGTATATAACCGTTTGGTGCGTTCCTGCTTCTATACGGCACAGAAGTATTATTCTTCAAGGATTCCGATAGGTAATATAAGTGAAGATATCCGAAACGAATCGGTCAAGACAATTCTCACCTATGAGCGTCACATGTATAATCATGAATTTCATCGTGTTACAGAGGTTCTAGACAGCTATATCCGAAGTATGAACAAGTACTGGGTGAATAACATACGAATCGCTGAGATGAATGAAGATGATGTACTTCGCAGTCAGGTTCTTATTGACACCCTTCATGCTGTTCGTACTGTTGTAAGCTTGTTGCATCCGATTGCGCCAACCGGCTGTGAGATGATACGAGAATATCTTGGTGTTGGAGAGGAGCTATGGAGCTGGGATCACATCTTTGATACCATGGAGGAGCTGACCTCTAATAATGAGAACCACAGCTTGAAATTCCTTGAACCAAGGGTGGATTTCTTTCTGAAGCATGAAACACAATTTATATCTGAATAAACTAGCCGTATCAATATTTACTAAACACTCAAAAATTGTTAGAATAAGAACAATATTATATTCTTAATATTGGAGGACATTATGGGAGAAGCGAAGGTTGAGTTTTTAAAGGGCAATGATGCAATGCAGGACGAATTTATCGATTTTATTAATTATGTTTTCCATATGAATGGAAAAGATAATGATTTTTATCGTATGCTTCCGAAATTATATAAGAAGGAGTATCATCCCTGTGAAGCAAATTATATGACCTTAGAAAATGGACGAATTGTAGCTGCAGTCGGTTCCTTTCCCGGAAAGCTATCCGTATGTGATACAATTCTTAGCTATTACGGGATAGGAAATGTTGCAGTAAACCCTTATTGCAGATCAAAGGGCTATATGTCAAAGCTTATGGATATGGCCGTTGAGGATATGCTGAAGGAGGATGTGGACTTTACAGTGCTTACCGGAAGACGCAATCGATATTCCTATTTCTCCTATGAAATTGCAGGAAGAAAATACAGCTTATGGATGGATGCTCGTAATGTAAAGCATTCCAAGTATGCTGGGTGTGCCTCAGCTTTCGAATTCAGAAAGGTATCAGATCAGGATTGTGAGTCGCTTCACAGCATTGCTAAGCTACAGGAAAAGCAGCCACTTCACTATGTTCGGGACAGAGTGAAAATCTATAACATTCTAATGACCTGGCAGCCGGTGATCTATGAGATCATAGAAAATGAAGCCTTTGCCGGTTATCTTGTTTTATATGACAATAACACGGTTAAGGAAATATATCTGGAGCAACCTCAGAAGCTTCGGGAAGCGGCGGCTGCCTTTGTGACGAAGGAGAAGAAGGATGGTGTGACCTTCGAGCTACCGGAGTTCCAACGTGCCTACATTGATGCACTTGCGGAGCTTGCGGAAGATGTATCTATCCAGGTGGGTGAGAACTTCTCGGTATTCCATTATCAAAGGGTAGTCGAAGCCTTCCTTAAGCTGAAGGCCTTGACCGATATTCTGGCTGACGGTGAGGTTACCTTATTAATCCATGGTAAGAGAGCGGTGGAACGAATACATATTAAGGTGAGGGATGGTCAGATCAGCGTTACACAGACGGATCTACCGGCTGATTATGAATTAAACCATTCACAGGCTATGGAATTCTTATTCCATAATTATTCCCCGCTGCGTAATCAAGCTGCTCAGTATCTTCGTAGCTGGTTTCCTTTGTCCATCCATATCTATCCGGCGGATTTGGTATAAATGAAAGGCTAACAATTGGACCTTACGAAATAGCAGACTTACTTAACGGTAAGTATATTGCCGGGTTGTGAGGTCCTTTTATAGCGAGATTCTCCTTAAGCCAAAGTTGACGGGAATATCATAATATGATAAGATACTTTTTATATTTAGAAAAGATTGCTTATCTGTTGGTGAATATTTGGTTCACTGCAGAGTGGGGGATATATGATATTAGTTATTGGAATTATCACAACAATTATAACGATTCTTATTATAGCGCTGGAGGTTATGATCGGGTATGAGCGTGGTATCAGAAGAAACCTGATCAGAACCATAATGCTTATTCTAGTTGCAGTTCTAACATTTTTTATAACACCGCCTATGGTAGAACTTATTGTCCGAGAGCTGATTTTAACAAATAGATTTAATGATTATCTTTATGGACTTACCGGAGTGAATCCGGGATATTACCCTTTTGTTCAGAAGAGTGCAGTCAATATGTTTACGGTTTTCCTGAACCCTTTTGTATATGTAATATTATTCTGGGTATTGAAGTTCATCTCCTTTGGGCTTTACCTATTGATTGACCGATATATTATCAAGAAGAAATTGGTGAAATTATTTCCATGTCCCACGAGAAGAAGCTGCATTGCCGGAGGAGTACTGGGTGGGTTTTATGCCATATTAATCGGAGCGATCTTCTTCATGCCGATTAGCGCATATTCAGAGCTTCTGCAGGAAACCGAGAAGTCATCTATCGTCATCGAAGGTGAGGATGGGAATGTTTCCGACCTGTTCGGGTCAGAAAAATATCAAATCGCTGTCAGTTACCAGCGAACACCCTCTTATTATTTCTACAAATATACCGGCTCCAAATTCCTGGGTGATGCAATGTTTTCTACACTAACCCAGAAGAGGACAGAGGCTGCAACCGTTTCGGTTGATCGCTATATTCCTTCCATTGTAAGAATCTATCAGGCAGCAAAGATATTACAAGGCTCGAAGCAGAGCTCTGAAATTCCTGATATAGAAGGATATATCAATTCCTTGAATGTGATTGTTGAAGAATTTGCTTCACAAGAACTGATTACCGGGACTGATCAGGAGAAGCTTTCATTGATGAAGGATTACCTGAAGCAGAGTCCTGCCATCAACGAGAACAGCATACTGCAAATGATTACAACGAATATGGACTATGAAGCTATAGCCGATTTACAGCAGGATATTAAGGTTTTGACTGAGTTTTCATCACTTCTTAAGGAAAAAGAGATGTTATCCGACATATTCGATCATACTTCTGAGTTATCTCCTCAGGAATTGATTGATAAACTGGATGAGGATGTCATCGTGCAAATTGCTGATATGCTTTATTCCATGGATCAGGCTGAGCTTATCGTTCCGTTAATTACGGAGAAGCTTTTGGGACTTTTGCTTGAGGATGGGGGCTTCGGAGCAGATGCCCTAAATCAGATAGAGAATTTTGGTGATACCAAGCAGGAGTTTATCGAGGTATGTCAATCGGGAAAACAGCTTGCTTATCTTATGAATTTTGAGGTAGATAAAGAGGAAGCGTTAAACGTCCTCGAGGATAGCTTAGCAGTAATAAGAAATTCTAAGCTGGTCCATAAGGATACCCTGCAAGGACTGGAGCAAATTCTTGCTAAAAAGCTGAAGATTTATAGTGAGCTTCAATAATAAGAATAGACCTACGATAGAAAGCACGCTTCGCGAACTTCTATCGTCATGTATTAATGATGAAAAGGATTGAATCCGGAATAACCGGACTCAATCCTTTTTTATTTCATCAAAACTAGTAATTCCGTTATCGATGGCCTGCAATATGATTTCTGCCATACGACCGGTAGATTCCGGCATTCCATCCTTCAGCCATATTTGAAGCATACTGACACAACCGGCAAGTCCAAAGGCAGAAAAATATTCCTTGGTTCGTTCATCAATTCTCTTATACGGGGCATAAGTCATGAATACATTCATTATCTTTCTCTGAATATCAAGATTACAATTGTCACTGAGCAGTGCCATAAAAAGATCGGCATTTTCCTTTATGTAATCCAGGATTCGGTTTAAGGTCTGAAAAGAAACCGGCTTAACCTGGTTATAATGCAGTTTATCTAAATGCTTTTTTATGTTTTCAATAACCTCGTTGCAGGTGTATTCTAATAGATCATATTGATCTTTAAAATGTGCATAAAAGGTACTTCGATTAATATCTGCGATTTCGCAGAGCATTTTGACGGATATTTTTGAGATATGATTTTTCTTCATGGACTCAATCAAAGCACTCTGCAAAATCAGGATTGTTAATTTGACACGTCTGTCATTTTTTTCGGTTTTCATAATACACCTCTAAAAATAAAATTTTTCTAAATAAACAACATATTAAAATGGAGTGTTGGTTTTACAACTTTTTTCAAGACAGTGCTGGTTGAAAGACAACACTATGTTTATTATAATTCATATGAAATTACATTTCAACCAGATTATGTAAATATGGAGGCAAAAGTGGACAGAATAGCAGATTTTATTATTAAGCACAGAAAAGTTATCCTTTTCATTTTTATTATGGCTGCCTTGGTAAGTGCAGTTCTTCAGTCCTTTGTGAAGAAGAATTATAACATGGTTGATTATCTGCCACAGGAAGCAGAATCAACCAAGGCTCTAGATATCATGAATGTGGAATTTTCAGAGACATTACCGAATGCCAGCGTAATGATTAACGATATTTCCATCATGGAGGCTTTGGAATACAAAACAAAGCTTATTGAATTGAAGGGTGTCACACATGTGATCTGGCTCGATGATATGATTGATTTGAAGCAACCGTTAGAAATGAATGATCCTGATACGGTGGAAGACTTCTATAAAGAAGGGAATGCATTATTTTCAATTACGATCGAAAAAGGAACCGAGTGGGCTACCTGCAATAACATAAGGAAATTGATCGGAAAGGATAATTCGCTTTCGGGTGAAGCACCGGATTTGGCTGCAATGCAGGAAAATACCCAATCAGAGGTAATGGGAGCGATGCTTATACTGATTCCGGCTGTATTACTTATCCTTATGCTATCAACGTCTTCCTGGATTGAGCCGCTATTATTTATCACAACGATAGGAATAGCCATATTGATTAATATGGGTACCAATCTGCTGCTAGGTGAGATATCCTTTATGACGAATTCCATCAGCCCGATTCTTCAGCTAGCTGTTTCCTTGGATTATGCTATTTTCTTATTGCATAGCTTCGGGGATTATCGTAAGAAATATTCTGATGTTGAAGTAGCCATGCGTTATGCGATAAAATCCTCCATTGTTACCGTTTCGGCAAGCGCACTCACTACATTGTTCGGCTTCATGGCACTAATGTTTATGAAATTTGGAATAGGAGCCGACCTGGGAATTAATCTGGCGAAAGGAATTGTCTTTAGCTTCATTACCACAATGATTTTCCTGCCGGCACTAACACTTAGCTGCTATAAGCTAGCCGATAAGACAACTCATCGAAGGTTTATACCGGAGTTTGAGAATATTAATCAGGTGCTATCCAGGTTAGCAATTCCGATTATCCTTCTGGTCATTTTATTGATTGTTCCGGGGTTTTTGGGACAGAGAAGGACCGAATTTACATACGGGAGTGCAAGTGCCACCGAAAACAGTAGAAGTGGGCAGGATCGATATGCTATAGAGCAGATTTTCGGTAAATCTACTGTAATGGTAATGCTTGTTCCGCGTACCGATGTGGCAAGGGAGCAGAATTTAACACGGGATATTAAGGAATTGCCGCATGTAACAAGTGTTATGTCTTATTCCAATACAGTAGGTACCGCGATACCGGAGCAATTTCTAGACGATGATATTCGGAAACAATTTTATTCCGATCAGTATACACGGTTGTTTATCTACACCGATACCCCGGAAGAAGGTGATGTAGCCTTTGAGACGGTGGAAAGGATAAGGGATAAGGCAAAAGCCTATTACGGAGCTTCATCATATTCCTTAGGTCAGAGTGCGAATCTATATGATATGAAAAAGATTGTGGAAAAAGATAATACCTTTGTCAACGTGATCGCAATCATTTCCATATTTCTGGTACTGTTGTTTTCCTTCCGATCACTGTCGTTGCCGGTAATCTTAGTTGTTACGATTGAAGCCGGTATATGGTTCAATCTATCCATTCCGTATTTTACGGGCTCTCAGATCAATTTTATCGGATACCTGGTACTAAGTACAGTACAGCTTGGAGCTACGGTTGACTATGCGATTTTACTTACGGATCATTATTTGAAGCATAGAAAAGAAATGTCTGCGAAGCAGGCGATTCACAGTTCGTTGGGGGAAACCTTCAAATCCATCTTGGTATCAGCGTCCACGCTCTCCATAGCAGGCTTTACCTTATATGGAACCTCTTCGAATTCTGCCGCAGCCGATATCGGTCTTTTACTTGGAAGAGGTACGATATTCTCCTTTGTGATGGTAACATGCTTCCTGCCTACAATGCTGATACTCTTTGATAAGGTAATCGCAAAATCTACTTTGAAAACTAAAAATTGAATATATATTTGATTATCCATATAGACCGATAAAAGGAGGGAGTAGAATGAAATTGAAGAGAGTAATTTCAATCGGTATGGCAGTGGCATTGTTACTATCGGCCATTACAATCCATTCAACCTATGCAACAGAAAACAATAATGGAAACAATCAGGCTCCGGTAGTGAGTCAGAATGCGGCCGAGGTAAGTAATAAAAGTGAAGTGGTTTATGCAAAGCTTTCTGCTTCAGGTACGATAAACGCGGTTTATGTTGTCAATCATTACAAGGTGGTAAAGGGAGGAACCATAACGGATTACGGTAGTTATGGCTCCGTAAAAAATCTCTCTGATAGTAATACGATTACATTAGCAGGCGATAAAATCTCATTTCAGGCAGAAGAGGGAGACTTCTACTACCAGGGTAATATGAAAGATAAGGATTTACCCTGGAATATAGAAATCAATTATGAACTAAATGACCGGGAAGTGTCACCTCAGGATATAGCGGGCAAGTCAGGTAACCTGGTAGTTAGAATTAAGACGAAACGCAATGATAAGATTGACTCAGTTTTTTTTGAAAATTATATGCTTCAGATTTCTCTCACCCTGCCATCCGATCGATGCAGTAATATCGATGCTCCCGCTGCTACCATAGCTGAGGCCGGTAATAATACCCTGCTTGCATTTACCGTTCTGCCGGATACAGAAACAGAGTTTAAATTAGCGGCTAAAGTAACGGATTTTAGGATGAGCGGAATAGAAATCTCAGCAATGCCCTTTTCGATGAATATTGAAATACCGGACACGGGTGGGATGCTTAAGGATTTAGAAAAGCTTCCGGAAGCAATCGATGAGCTGAATGATGGAGTAGGTGAATTAGCGAAGGGCACAACAGAATTGAAAAAAGGAGCTGAGAGCTTGCGGAGTGGGTCCGGTGAAATTGATTTTGGGTTATCGGAGCTATCGAAGAATTCCTCCGAGATAACCGGCGCATCTGCTAAGATGAAAGACGCACTATCAACGATTTCTACTTCTATTAGCGGTAGTGCATCTGAGGCTGATCTTAGCAGCTTAACCCAGCTTCCGACTGTATTAAATGAATTATCGTTGGGACTGAAAGGTATCTCCGATGGCTTAACTGAGCTGAAGGATGGTTATTCCATGGCATATGTGGCGTTGGACGGTGTGATTCAAGGTATCCCAGATACAAGTATTACAAAAGATCAGGTCGATCATCTTTTTCAGGATGCTAACGATGATCAGCTTGCGATGTTGAATCAACTGTATGCGTCCTATATGGCAGGTCAGGCTGTAAAAGGTACCTACGCGCAGGTGAAGCAAGCCTTTGACTCTGTCTCGCCAACACTGGAAAATGTGACAGCCAACATTGATAAGATCACAAGAGCATTGGATGGAATGTCAAGTTCAATCAGAAGCTCCTTATCCGGGATGGACTTAAATAAACAGCTTACCCAGCTTTCTCAGGGACTTACAGAGCTGGCGAGGAATTATATGCAGTTTGACAAAGGGCTTCAGGAGTACATGAAAGGGGTAGCCACACTCTCGGATGGATACCAGCAGTTTGATTCCGGGCTGAGTGATTTCACCCGCGGAGTTAGCGATATGAATAACGGAGTTTCTGAATTATATGATGGTACGAACGCTATGAATCATGAGATTTCTACATTACCGGAACAGATGCAGAAGAAAATCGGAACCTTGATGGAAGAGTATGTTGGATCGGATTTTGAAGCGGCTTCCTTTGTGTCTCCAAAAAATATAGATACAGGTCTGGTTCAGTTTGTATTAAAAGGGGAGGACATTAAGCTTCCCGAAGATAATAATACTACAGAAACCTCGGAAGATAAGAATGAAACGGTAATGGATCGATTTCTGGCATTATTTAAAAGAGATAACCGTAGCCACCGGTAAGCTTCAGGAATGCAAGCCTGCTGTCTCCGGAAATTAATAATAAAGTACCGAATTCTGATATCTTTCTGTATGACCTTGAAGGAAATAAGGAATATTTAATGTCCGGCGAGGAACCACAAATAATGCCGGCAATTTCAGAGAATTATATCGCTTTTATAACCTCAAGGCAGGTAAATCCTGAAATTCAGGTTATTAAATTCAGATAGTTGACACTTGTTTTTATAATAGTAAATAAATAGTTATAACAAAGAGCATGCAGGGAAACTCTGGCCTTCAGAGATTGCCTGACATGCTCTTTGTTAAAAGATAAGACCGGTTGCTTTTAAACGTTCAACGGATTATCGGCAAGGATAACTTCTATTCCCTGCTCATCGAACTTTGTCAATTCATTACGGGGAGCATCCCAATTTGTAATCAGTACATCAAGCTTATTAGCAGGGCAAATGCTTATAATAGATTCATAACCAATCTTTTCGGTAGTATATAATCCGATTGATTTTTTTGAGCTGCTAATAATCGTATTGATGAATTCAACATTATTAGTATTCTTAATTGATAGCCCAAATTCAGCAGAAATACTGGTTGAGGTTATGAAGCATTTATCAAAACGCATTCTTCTGATTGCTTCAATGGTCAATGGGTCTAAACATTTGCCTGTATCGTCCATCTCTCCCCCGGTTAAAATTACACGTACATTACGTAATGCTCTTAAGTAATCAGCAATTATGATTGAGTTCGTAACTACGGTGATAAAAACATTTCTTGGTAGATTTTCAGCTAAAACATGGCCCATGGTAGCAGCAGAAATAAAGATAACATCCTTTTCCTGTACTACAGAGGCAGCTTTCATTGCAATCGCTTTGAAAGCATTTGGTCCTACTTCTGATTTAAGAGCTTCTGTTTCTTCCTTCTTACCATTTTTGTTTTGCTTTAGAGATAAAGCACCACCGTAGGTTCGTCTCAATAACCCCTTATCTCCAAGTATCCTCAGGTCTCGCCTTGCTGTATCAAACGAAACTTCATACATGGTTTGAATCTCATTGGCAGATATTCTGCCATTCGTTTCAAGCCATTCAAGTATTTTTTGATGTCTTTCTTCGATAAATATAAAAACTCCCCCCACAATCAATTAGCCATAGTCAGAACCTGTTATGAAAATATTTGAGTCATGGCCTGCCTCAATAATGCTTAAGATGAATAAAAATCTGTCTAAAACTCTTAACTAAATCAATATAAAACGGTACTATATGTAAACTCTGTTAATGCTTAATATGGTTTTTCTAGTATAGTCTAGGCTTTTTATTGGTTATAAGACTGTTAAGGTATATTCTCGTTACTAATCTATTTTTAAATAAATTTTCCTTTATTTGTTATAAAAATTTATGTGTAATAATTATTTTATCACATATTTTTACAATTATCGAGTGAAAAATTATAAATTATTTGTAAATATAAAGAAATCTGAAAGAAATTTCTTATAGGAAATATTTCTTACCTAAACAAAAATGATGGTTGATTAAATCATAATAACATGATGATAGGTAAAAATAAACAATTATCTAAAAAATGATAAAAATAGTATATTTTGATACTATATATCGAATATTTTACTCTTTATTTAATTAATAATCGGTTATAATGTGTGAAAACTTGTTAATATGTATTGGAATATGTTATAAAATAATACCATAAAATAGAAAAATAATGGAGTTATGTGCAACTAAAAGGAAAATAAAGTACAAAGATGTTAATTATAGTCAATTAAACCTATTTACATCTGTGAAACAATGGGATAATATGCAATTAATCACAAAAAAAGGGAAAGAAAGTAAACATTTCATCGTCAATATGTAGTAACATACATTGGTATTTCTACAATATTTGAACAAAGGAGTATTCTATGAACTTAAAAAAAGCTAATGCTATGGAGACAATCGATATTGCAGAGAAGTTTGTGAATAATATTGAGGATAGCATATTGATAGTTGATGATTCCAAGTTTTCTAGAAAAATATTGAATGATATCCTGCGCGAAGAAGGCTTTACTGTGATTGCTGAAGCAAGAAATGGTCAAGAAGCAGTTGATTTAGCGAAGGAACGAAAACCGAAGTATGTTTTTCTTGATGTGGAAATGCCTATATTAGATGGACTGGGGGCCCTTCCCCTAATATTGGAGGCCTATCCCGGTGCCAATGTTATTATGTGTACGGCAATGGGCCAACAGAACATAATCGAAGAAGCAGTCAGAGAGGGTGCAAAGGATTATGTGCTAAAGCCTTACAAGAAAGAAAGCATCATCAGTATCATGAATTCAATGATAGCAATCAATCGGCAGGTTATTCCATTTGACAGAGGCAGGCGAAATCAGGATAAAGCCATTGAACCGGTAAATGTAGATATCGCTATTGAAGAAATTCCAGCAATAGATAATCTTGATGCATGTAAAGAAGAGCTGCAGGAATTCTCACAAACCTCAGATGATGAGGTAAAGCAATTAATCGATTCAATAGTAAATCAAGAGATAGACGAGCTTACGGAAGATAGTAGCAATGTCATCGATTTTGCGATCCAGGCTCAGGAGGACATGGATGAAGATGAGCCGATGGAGGGCTTAGAAGCACCGATAGAACTATTAATGGATTATATAATGACCGATGAAGAAGCAGAAACAGATATGGCTCTGATCGAATCGGTTAAGGAAGATTTCGATAAGCTAGAAATAATATACGAGGAAACAGAAGAGAAAGAATTAGCAAACGATTATTTAGAATGTAATGAATTAGATTACGAAATAGAAAGCGAAGGATTAGTAAACGAAGAATTTAAAAGCGACGAAACAGTAAGCGAAGAAATAGACAGCGAAGAAATAGTAAGCGAAGAAATAGAAAGCGAAGAAATAGAAAGCGAAGAAACAGAAAGCAATGAATTAGTACGTGATGAATTAGTAAGTGGTGAAACAGTAAGCGATGAATTAGTAAGCGGAGAAATAGAAAGAAGCGATGAATTATTAAGGAACGAGATAATAAAGGATGATTTGGTAAGTGAAGCACCAGTAATAGAAGAAACAGTAAATGAAGAAATAACATATGAAGTAAAGGCAAAAGAAGAACCGACAAATGAAGACCAGGCAATAGCAGAATTGGTACAGGAAGTATTGGTAAAGACAAAAGAGGATGAAGAAGAACTGTTTGAGGAGAAAATTTATGGTGTAGAACCGGTATCAGTAACTAGTGATGAAACCATAAAAGATGAAACCATAAAAGGTGAAACCATAAAAGGTGAAACCATAAATGATCAAACTATAAAAGATGAAACTATAAGAGAGGGAACTATTAAGGAGGAAACAGTAGAGGAAGATGAAGTTAGTGAAGATTGTATAAAAAATGAAGCTATAACGGAAGAGGTTGATCAAGAGGAGAAGGTTAAGGAATCAACAAATTATCCATTTTATGAGGAAATCATAAAGAAGCAAGCTATTATTTCGGATGAAGTACTTTCGGAGAAAGAAACTCCTGAGGGAAGGGTAATTCTGAATGAGGAAGGATCAAATTCCGGTGTAATAGGTTTTGACTATTTGTGGAAGGATCGCCTTTGGAATCAACAGATAGAGTTGATCGATCCGGTATTTACTCAGAATAGGATCTCTTCTCACAGTGTCATCCACAATAGTAAGAACAGTAATAATCAAATAGATCTAAAGCAATCGGAACTGATGTTAGGTTTGATTAGTTCTTATATTTGTTTTAAGAGCAGATTACAACCGGAGTATTATTATTCAATTCAGCCCCAGCTTTACGATCAGGAAGGGGTACGAATATTTACATACAGTAATCTTTCAAGAAGGTCCAAAACAAAAGCACCAATTACCATGACGGAAGTATTAAAACTAGCAGCTAAGAAAAAACAGCAAAATGCAAATTATCTTTCCAATGCAATTGTTAATCTTGTAGAAGGTAAAATAGATCGCTTACTTAGTTAATACATGAATGACCTTTACAAAAAGCAATTTACTAAAAGGAGGCAATAAATTATGTTGACTTGCACTTTAACGCGAAATAATATTGAAAGCTTAAGTTCGGTAATTAAGGGAAAGAATAAGTTATCTCCGCTAAACCGTTTCACATCGAAGAATTACTCGGATGATGATAAAAGAAATCTAAGTAAGATTGGTATTATCGACAGTGAGGGTAATCTTATCCAAACGGTTCAGCCAGTAATGAATATCTTATCGAATCCCTATGCGGTTGTTAAATTATCATTTACCGGAGGGGCAGGTATCTTTGAACATAATATCAACTATGACAATACGTTTCAGAATCATGTGACACTAACAATAACCCCAAATGATTTCTGTATTGATGATGAAGCGAACCCACAAAGTATCCTCCATATTTTACAGGATTTTATCGGAGTCAGCAATCTAAAGAGCATTAATATTACCGGCAGGTTTAATGTATCGGAAGCCATGGTAATCGCTTCAATATTAGACATAGAAAGACGAGCATCCTTAAGAGCCTTTGTGGATGAGGTACCGTTTAACCATAACTGTTATAGTGCCAATTTAATCTGGAGAATCACGAACAGTACGAGCTCCAGCATACAATGGTTTGTATCGATCATTAATGATATCCTTGGTGAACATGTGACGTTATCCTTGCAGCAGGTGCAGGAAGGTATTAACGGACTGGTTGAAAAAGGAGTAATGAAGAAGACCGGAGAACAGTATCAATTGATCGGAGATATGGCTCTTCTGCCTGGAAGAATGATCATTATTGATAATATTTTGTCGATACATATGTCTAAACTAGATGAGAAAAAGAATATTGTAAGCATGGGCTTTACCTGTATTCAATCAGGAGTTCATGATTTACTGTTTGTAGATTATGATGGGAATGAAATTGTGCTGGAATCTATTACATCTGTAGGCTTATTGGATTGCCTGGAGCAATTTTTGAATTGTGAAGCATACTTTGCGTAAGTAAATCTGTTAAAAGCTTATTACTGTGGGAGGTAATAGAAATCGAACGAAATAGTAAGAAAATCGGAGAATTATTGATCGAAGCGGAATTATTGACGCAGGAACAGCTGGAGGAAGCAGTTAAGCTGCAGGAAAAGACCGGCGATCGTCTCGGCAGCATATTAGTTGATTATAATTTTGTCAATGAAGCACAGGTTATGGAGGTGCTGGAATTCCAGCTTGGTATACCGTTCATTGACCTCAATAATGTAACGATTACTCCAGAAGTACAGAAAATGATACCCTATACGTTGATAAAACGCTATAATATCGTACCGGTCAAGCTGGAAATGAAACTGTTATATGTTGCGATGGAAGATCCTTTGAATTTTATCGCGATTGAGGATATCAGAATTGCAACAAATCTTGAGATAGTACCGGTTATTACATTTAAGAAAGCAATTTTAAGTACTATTAATAAATTATACGGAAATGAGACCTCCGATAGTGCAATTAAGGAACTGCAAAAGGAAGCAGGTGCGATCAATGATGCTAATAATGACCTCCATGAAAGCCAGTCCCTGGAGGTTGATAGTGCTCCTATTGTAAGACTGGTCAACTCGATGATAGAACAGGCTGTTGCCGAAGGAGCAAGTGATATCCATATCGAACCCATGGATAAGAATGTACGAATCAGGTATCGCGTCGACGGAAAGCTGCATTTATCAAAAAGCATTCCCAAGACAGCTCTTTCAGCAGTTGTAACACGTATTAAGATTCTTGCGGATCTTGATATAGCAGAGAAAAGGGTACCTCAGGATGGTCGCTGCGATTTTAGGATAAAGGATAAGATCTATAATATGCGTATTTCCATCTTACCCACCGTTCAGGGTGAAAAGGTAGTAATGCGTATTCTTGATAAAACGAATTTCCTGATACCGAAGGAACAATTGGGTTTTACGACGTCCAATCTTAAGAAGTTTAATCAGCTGCTCCAAAATCCCCATGGTATCTTACTGGTTACGGGGCCTACCGGAAGCGGTAAATCAACAACTCTGTATACCATGCTCAGCGAGCTGAATCAGGTATCGGATAATATTACAACAGTTGAGGATCCTGTGGAATATATGATCGATGGATTGAACCAGGTTCAGGTAAACACAAAAGCAGGCTTATCCTTTGCAGGAGCACTGCGTTCCTTCTTAAGACAGGATCCGGATATCATAATGCTTGGAGAGATAAGAGACAATGAGACCGTGGATGTTGCATTAAGAGCAGCGATTACCGGCCATCTTGTACTGAGTACCCTCCATACAAATGATGCGGTCAGTACCATATCAAGGTTAATTGATATGGATGTGCCACCTTATATGATCGCAGTTGCATTGATCGGTGTAATATCACAACGCCTTCTTAGAAGACTTTGTAAGAACTGCGCTATAACCTATACTCCCGGTGAGCATGAACTCAGGTATCTGGGTCTGCCCACGGATGAGAAGCTGACTTTCCGAAAAGCAAAAGGGTGTCCCATGTGCAATAACAGCGGTTATAAAGGTCGTATTGCAGTGCATGAAATTCTTCTTATTGATAAGGGGCATCGTGAGCTCATCGCCAGGAATGCATCTACCAGCCAAATCCTGGAGTATTCCGTGAGTGAGGGTATGTCGACTTTAAAGGATGAATGTATCAAATTGCTCAAGGATGGAGTAACCTCCTTTGAAGAGGTTAGTGAGATAACCTATACACAAGAGGCATCTAACAAATAGATAAGATGAAAAAAGCACTCATGAGCACTTCGTTCACTAATTAGAGTACCTGAAAGTCGGTCATTTGGAGGTTAGATTGAAAAATCATAGAATTTTCAATCGACAAATTTGTGTCTGCAGAGTGAGAAAATCAGAGATTTTCTCACATAAAGTTTGCAGGTATGAGAAAGGCATGGCAATTATGAGCATAGAAGAATTATTATTAAAATCAGTTGAAATGAAGGCTTCCGATTTGCATATAACAGCGGGTATTTCACCGATTGTAAGAGTCCATGGCCGATTAGCACCTCTGAGTGATAAGAAATTACTGCCTCAGGATACGCAGCAGATTGTAAAGGCTCTTACCAGTGAAACACAATGGAATAAACTGAATAAGGTCGGAGAGGTTGATTTCTCTTACTCCATACAGGGTAAGCATCGTTTCAGGGTAAATGCATATCGACAGAGAGGATCCTATAGTGCGGCACTGCGTTTGATCAATTCCAATATTCTTAGCTTTGAGGAATTGGAGCTTCCTCCGATTGCCCGTGAGCTTACCGAGAAAAACAGCGGTTTAATTCTTGTTACGGGACCGACCGGAAGCGGAAAATCAACTACCTTGGCTTGTATGGTGAATTCGATTAATGAAACGAGGGACAGGCATATTATTACTTTGGAGGATCCAATTGAATACTTGTTCACCCATAAGAAGAGCGTTATTGAGCAGCGGGAGGTTGGAATTGATACGATGAGCTTTGCGAACGCCTTAAAGGCTTCTCTTCGTGAAGACCCGGATGTAATCCTTGTAGGTGAGATGAGAGATTATGAGACAATATCCATCGCTTTGACCGCTGCGGAAACCGGCCATCTCGTATTTAGTACCCTGCATACCGTAGGAGCAGCCAGTACGGTGGATCGTATCATCGATGTATTTCCTTCCCATCAGCAGCAACAGATCCGTATCCAGCTGGCAATGACCTTACAGGGTATCATATCCCAGCAGCTTCTGACCAAAAGAGATCAACAGGGAAGAGTGGTAGCTGTTGAGGCCATGGTCGCCAATACCGCTATTCGAAATATTATCAGAGAAGGTAAGGCACATCAGATTAATAATGTGATTCAAACAAATGCAAAAGCGGGTATGAGAACCATGGATGATGCTTTGTGCGAATTATTCAGACATGGGCTAATAACAAGAGAGGATGCATTTGCCTACAGCATTGATTCTGATTATATGAAGTTAGTGATCAACAGCAAATAATGGATACGGAAGAAGGTTACATATATGTCAAAGTACCAATTTAAGGCGATCAATATGTCGGGTAAAATCCTGGAAGGGATTTACGAGGCTCAGAATAAGCAGTCGGTGATCGAGCAGCTGCGTCAAAAGTCATTTTACCATCTGGAAGTGAAGGAAATAGTAGAACGAAAAGATGTGAAGGAGCTTGGGCTGTTCTCGAAGATTAAGATAAAGGATCTCTCCGTCTATTGCAGGCAGTTTTCGGCGATATTGCGTGCCGGAATGCCACTGATCAAGTGCTTAAGCATGTTAGCGGAGCAAACGGAAGATAAAAGTCTGAAAGCAATGACGAGGAATGTGAGTGAGGAGGTACAAAAGGGCAGCAGCCTATCCCAGGCAATGTCCGTACATATGAAGAAAATCCCCCCGATTCTGATTAACATGGTTGCAGCCGGCGAAGCCAGCGGTACGCTGGATAATTCTCTGGAGGTTATGTCAGAGCATTTTGAAAAAGAACATAAGACCCAGGCTAAGGTTAAGAACGCGATGAGGTATCCGATCATAGTAAGTATTGTTGCTGTTATCGTAGTTGTTATTATGCTGGTATTGGTGGTACCGACCTTTAAAGGAATCTTCGCATCCGCAGGAGCGGATCTGCCATTGCCCACTAAGATGTTACTGGGTATGAGCGATTTCCTGCAGCATAACGGTTACGTTGTTTTTGCCGTTGTGTTCATTATGATAATCATTTATAAGATGTATGTATCCGGCGAGAAAGGAAGAATGACCGTCGATCGAATGAAATTCCGATTTCCCATATTGGGCAAATTCCTAACAAAATCCATAGCCGCCCGATTTGCGAGAACCATGTCCACACTACTGACAACCGGAGTTTCCATTACAGAGGCTCTGGATATTACAGGGAAGGTTATGGATAATACATTTGTATTGAAGGGCATCTCGGAAGTAATCGATCAGGTTAAGCAAGGAAAAGGCCTTTATCTTCCGATAAAAAGCTTAAACCTGTTTCCGGCAATGCTGGAAAATATGATTATGATGGGAGAGGAAGCCGGATCCCTGGATCATATGCTTTCCCGAGCAGCAGAATTCTACGAGGATGAGGTTGACAGAGCTGCCCAGGGACTTACCTCCATGCTGGAGCCGTTGATTATCGTATTTCTTGGAGGAATTATCGCTTTTATTGTTATAGCGATTATGCTTCCTATGTTTGAATTAAATAGTCTGGTAGCTTAAAATGCTGCCGGGAGCTTGACTTCACAGGAAATCTTGGGACCATATTGTTTCGGCCGAGCTTTATATCCCTTGATGATAAATAGCAAAAGGATAATACGAAGGAGGTTTACCTATGTTAAATGAGATGAAAAAAAATCAAAAAGGTTTTACTTTAGTTGAGTTAATTGTAGTAATTGCGATTATGGCAGTATTAGCGACACTGCTGATACCGAGAATTATGGGAAATGTTAAGGACGCTGCAGATCAGGCGGAGATCAGCTCGGCCAGAACCCTGGCTAGCGAAATTACCATACATAATGCTACGGCAGCGGCGGATACTGCGGATACAATCGTTTCAGTTCCCGCGACACTTCCCACAGCACCTGCCAAACATACGGTTGTAGTAGGTGATTTAGTAGGTAATCTTGTTGTACCGGCATCTGATTTTCCTGATCCGACCATTGTTAAAATTTTGGTCGATAGTGAAGGAAATGCCAGCATAGAAATTCAGGGTGCAACACCATCAGGGACACCGTAATATAAAAGTTTAAGGAGTGAGAAATCTGGATTATATCATCATTTTTATCTTCGGTCTTTTGATCGGCAGTTTCTTGAATGTATGTATATACCGGATTCCAAAGGGGGAATCGATTGCATTCCCCCCTTCTCACTGCTCCGTCTGTAACCATCGCCTATCCGTTCTTGATTTAGTTCCGGTAATCAGCTTTGTTATGCTGAAGGGGAGATGCAGATACTGCAGGAAGAAGATAGCGGTGCAATATCCGCTTGTGGAATTATTGGTAGCGATATTGTTTCTGTCGGTATATCGTAAGTTCGGTCTTAGCGTTGATGGGCTGTTGGCTTCCATTCTGGTTTGTCTGCTAGTAATCGCATCCTTTATTGATCTTAATCTGATGCTGATACCGAATTCGATTAACCTTCTCATCGCTATCACCGGGATATGCTATATGCTTATTGGGGGTATGGCATCTCTAAAGGAAGGGATATTCGGCTTTATCATCGGAGGAGGCAGCTTATATCTCATGGGCTGGATCGCCCTTCGTCTATTAAAAAAGGAAGGTATGGGAGGCGGAGATATTAAGCTGGCTGCGGCCTGTGGCTTATATTTAGGATTTATTAAAACAATCTATGCATTAATGCTGGCGGTCTATTCTGCCGGAATCATTCTAATTGTTATGTTAGTACTAAAGAAGATTAAGAAAGACCAATGTGTACCATTTGGTCCGTTTCTTTCGGCGGGAGTGATCGCTGTGGTTTTATATTTCGAATATTTTCATCGAATGCTTTTCGGTTAATAATGGCTTCAGTACAGGGGAGTCAGGACATAGTATTGGGAGGTACAAATGGGACAAAAAGGGAATAAGAGAAAAACTTCATATGAAAAAATTATTAATCAGAGAGCGGAAAGACTGGGCAAGAGCCAGGAAGCAATGATCGGAATAGACATTGGCTCCAGCTATATCAAAGCGGTACAAATAAAAAACGGTAAAGTGATAAAAATGGGTATGGAAGAATTACCGGAGGGCATGGTCAATCAGGGCAGAATCATTGCACCGGTACAATTGGCAGAAGTAATCAAAAAGCTTCTCAAGACAAATAGGATAACAGGAAAATCCTGTTCTATCTGTATATCCGGAAATGAATTGATTGTCAGAGAATTAAAGCTTCCTGAGATGAACGAGAAGCAGATTATGGAGAACATACAGCATGAGATTACCAGCTTTCTGCCTATGAATCAGGAAGAATATTGTATTGATTATAAGCTTCTCGAATATCTGCCGCCTCAGGAGGGTTCGCTCAGTAAGCTGAGAATTATGGTGGTTGCGGCTCCGATTAATCTGTTGCAGGCTTATATCGATACCTTAAAGCTGGCTAAATTAAAAACAGTATATATTGATGTTAGCCCGAATATCGTCGGTAAGCTGGCAAAGCAGGTCATGATGAAAGGGGCATGGAAAGGAAACACAAATAATGTAGGAATTATCGATTTTGGAGCATATTCTACCAATATTATTATATTGAAGGACGGGAATTATTTTCTGCATAAAGCAATTACCAATGGCGGAGATTACCTTACCTCGCAGATTGCTAAGAAATTAAATATAGATTCAATGGAAGCAGAAGAATATAAGAAAAAGGTTAACTTTTTTGAAAATAATTACCATAATAATGAAAATTTGTATATTAAAAATTATATGGATTTCCTCGCTATGGATATTGAGAGAACGATAGAGTTCTATAAATCCAGAAACAATCAGATCGGATTGGATATGATTTATATTACGGGAGGCGGGAGCTTACTAAGGGGATTGCCCGAATATATAAAGGAGCATTTTAACGTGGAGGTAGCTTCTTTGTCTATCGCTTTGCAGCAGTATAGGAAAAGTATTGAGAATGCAGACAAGTTAGTGTTTTACTCACATGCAATTGGCGCAACCTTAAGGGAGGAATAGATACATATGATTTATGATATTAATCTAGTACCAAAAAATAAGAAGAATGCATCAGGCAAAATTAATTTTCTCATGCTGCTTATCGGTCTGTTCGGATTAGTCATATTAGCGGTATTTTTCTTCCTATTCCCCTTACAGCAAAAGCTTTCCCTTATGAAGCAGATACAGGATAAGGAAGATGAGCTAGCTGCTTATTCAGAGGTTCAGACGGAATATAATACATTAGTAAGTGAAGCGAATAAACAAAATCAAATACTTGCGTCACTGGACCTGCTGAAGGACAGCAGGGTAAAAATGACTACATTAATGGATGACATCGAAGGATGCATGCCTAAGAATGTAATAGTGAAATCAATTGCCTTGGAGGATGGATTAATTACCATAATAGGATCCGCTTCCACCTATAAGGAAATGGCACAATTCATGGTGAACTTAAGAAAAATGAACGGTGTGATTGCAGTAACCTTTACCAATGCCACAGCGGAGGAGGATGCAAATGAAACAGAGTCAAATCACAGCTACAGTCTGGATCAGCTTTATGATTTTACTATCTATGTTAATTATGATATTAAGAATATTATAGCAGAGCTTCAGCAAATGGAGGAGGCGGCGAAGGTAGAGGAGGTGGCTCAAAATGAAGCTGACTAACAGAGAAAAGATCCTGTTGCCGTTGGTTCTGTTTGCAGTCCTGACTACGTTATTTATCAATTTTGTCTATAATCCCTTAAATAAAGAGATCACAAATCTGAAGAATCAGGAGGGTGAGCTTGAGATACAGCTGCAGGAGGCTATCGCAAAGCAGGCTGAGGTGAATAAGTTAAAGAAGCAGATTGTAACATTACAAGACGATATAACCTCCAATAATGAGGATATCTTAAAAATCTGGGATCAGGCTGAGCTTTTAGTATTAATAGAGCAAAATATGGAAGCCTTATGTAAGAAAAATACAATTGATTTTTTTGATGTCGTAGCCACAAACGCCCTTCAAGCCGGAGATATCAATGTTGTCATAAATACGGATTATAATAACTTGCAAAAGCTTTTTAAAAAGCTGGAGGAAGCAGAATACTTTAATACGATTACTAATTTCAGCATTGAAAAATCTGATACAAGTACCTCTGATGACAGCGAAAGTAATAAAGAGCTTGAAGTTTCCATGAATATAAGGTTTTATTCTTTTGATCTTGAAAAGCAATTTCCGAAGAATTATAGCTTCATGAATGGGGAATTCGGAAAAACGGAAATTTTCGAGTAGTAAACCGGATTTCGATACCGAGCAGTTTGATAGGAGTGATTAATGTGAAAAATCAAGATTTTTCACACGTCAAACGATAGAAAGCACGCTTTGCGAACTTTCTATGGTCATGAATTTGTGCTACCGCCCAAATTCGCGGGCTTGCGGCAGAATGGAGATTATTATGAAAAAGCAGATTGGGCAGCTTAGGAGCAATTCAGGCTTTACCTTAGTTGAAGTGATTATATCAATGCTCATCTTATCGATTATAGCTGCATCCACGTTAATGGCATTGGTTTATGCGATGAGGATTTCCAAGGTGAATCAATATGAGATGACAGCTACGAACCTGGCAAATGATAAGGTTGAGTATATTAGATCCTTATCTTTTGCAGAAGTCGGAACAAAAACGATGGTAGGAGCTACGGTAATTTATGGTGATCCAAAGGGAGAAATTCCTCAGACAGAGTCAATATTAGTAGACGGAGTAAAGTATATCATTAATACAACCATTAGCTGGGAAGATCAGAGCGGTTGGGAGCTGGGAGATATCGATTGGGATTATAAAAGTGTCAAGGTTGAAGTAATTCCTCAGGTAACACTTGAGAATACTCTATCAAAGAAAGTAGAAACCTTAGTAACCAGAGATTCAACCCAGCCAGTTCTTATGGGAGCCAATATTGGTCTCCGAATGATCAGAGGCTGGAAGGAAGCTGCCATGACCGTGGTACCGATACCGAATATTAAGATCAGTTTGAATTCCGGACCAAGTGCACCAAGGCTAGTGCAGACTTCATCCAGCGGAATTGCCAGATTTATTAACCTCAATGCAGGTACTTATAATGTACATGTGGAGCCTGCTCATATCGGAATGATACTGCTGCCTGGTCAATCGCCTGACTTGAGTATGAGTATTACCGAGGGAGGGCTTGAGGCAATAGAGCTAGAAGCGGAATATCCTTGTTATCTGAAGCTTGTATTAAGGAATCTTAACGGAGACGCAATTAGTCTAAATTCGGGTATTACCGGCACATTGAAAGTGGATGTGCCTCATGGTACAGATATTGATAAGAGCTTTTCCCACACAGATTTGGATTCTTTGGGAAGTCTGTCCGAGAATTATCTCGGTGGTTTATGGCCCGTTGGTTCCGGTTATTCGGGTGTCTATACAGTGACGGATGTTTCTATCCCTGATTATACCTATTTAGGAGCATATGAAGCAAATGCTTTGGGAGAGGTTCTATGGTCCGGTACCTTTGAAGCCCCTGGTACGAGGAAGGTGATCATCTGTTATTTTGGTGTTATTCCACGTACTCCTTCCGATATTGATGAGAATTGGGCAAAAAGCAGCGGAGAGATCAAGACCGATGCAAGCCCATATATTACTGGGAAAGCAGTGTTCTCTACATGGGATAAAGAACAATCCATTATTATGCAGCCAAATACTTCTTCGGTTTTTAACGCAGCTGGCATTTATTTTGATAATACAGGTTCTGTTACAGAACCCGGATTATATATCCGTAATCAATCTACACTTACATTGAATACCGGATTGATCGTATTCCGGGGCAAGATCCAGTTTGAAGATGCGGGAAGAGTGGAGGACATTGGAAGAATTCGTCTTAGTACAGTTTTCTCCGACGGAAGAATTTCGCATCAGATATCCGGAAGTGTCATTGGTGGATTAGCGGATCGGGATAAGATGTATGGCAAGCTGTATCTTGTTAAGCCGATTATCTATAATGGTGCAGCAATCGTGAATCCGGGGGGTTATTACTTTTATGACGGACTGATATTACCGGACAATGCCTCGGAGCTGATACCGATAACGAAGGAAAATTATGCCGATTAGGGATAAGATGAAGGAGAGAACAATGCAAGCAAAATCAAATATAAGCGGGTTTACCTTAGTGGAGCTGCTCGTTGCTGTTTCCTTGTTATCAGTTGTTTTAGCGGCTACATATTATCTACTTGCTTTTACGTATCAATCTTATGGTCATACAGTAGCACAATACGAAGCAGAGCAGGATGCAAGAATGGCAATGCTATCGATGGAGGATGATATCAGAAAAGCAAAGGCAGTAGAAATCAGCGGAATCATATACAAAGCGGTAGAAGTGAAAGACTTGGGGATGCAGCTTGAGGTTTATACAGATATCGATAAGGATGATGTCATGGAATTCGTGCAATATAAGCTGGATAATAATGAGTTAAAACGGGGTGAAGCGGAGCTTGGTCGCACACCAACGAATTGGACAACCCTGGCAGCTTTGATATACAACAGCACTATGATACCAAAGGAAGCAATCTTTGCTGTTGAAGACGAAAGGATTACGATCAACCTTATCATCGGTGATGAAAACAATCGTTTACAGGAGGAACCGGTGAGGTTGAAGACAAGTATTACAGTAAGAAGTAAGGGAGCGATGCAATGATAAAAAAAATAAATCGTTCAAATAAGGGTTCCGCGTTACCTGCAGTATTATTGGTTATGCTGATTGTCACTGCTTTATCCGGTGCGGCGGTATCCCTTGTAGTTACTCAGACTAAGGAGGAGAGATATTATGAGAATAAGCTCTCGGCTCTTCACGCTGCGGAGGCAGGACTACACCAATATCTATGGTATCTGAATAAGGAGGGCAGCACACCGATTGCCTTTGGTAGGGTTATTAATTACCCTGAGTATAATGCAGAAGCCGCATTTCAATTAACCAAGGTCATAGATGATAAAAATCAAAAAAAAATACAGTCGACGGGATGGATGCTGAACGATCCCAGTGTGACAAGAACGGTAACGGCGACCTTCAATAAGCGCAGCTTTACGCAATACATCTATTTTTCGGATAATGACCCTGATAATATATGGTGGACAAACAATGAAAACTGTTACGGTCCCTACCATACGAATACAAAGATAAGTTCCATAGGACATCCGAATTTCTGGGGGAAGGCCACCTTTATTGAAGATATCGTATTTAAAAACAACAGAACTTCTGATTTTCCTATCTTCCATAAGGGGTATCAGAAATTACGTGAACCAATTAAAATGCCACCCAATAATTCTGAACTTATGTATTACGGAAAAAACGGGGGTTATTATTATAATGGACGAACCAGTATTCGGCTGAATAGCGACGGTACAATAACGGTATGGAATCCGAACAAAACTCCTGCTAAACAGACACTTCCCTTACCTGAAAACGGTGTTATCTATGTGAATGAGTTGCCTGAAGCGGATTACGATAATAATGATAATAAATTCAACCCGAATAACGGTAACGTATTCATCTCCGGAGTACTGGATGGAAGACTAACGGTTGCGGCAAAGCATGATATCTATATTACCGGTTATGACCCTACCGAAAGAGTCTTTTCCTCCTCAGCGGTCACAAACGGCATAATGTATAAAGATACAACTATCAGTCTGAATACGTACACAGGCGTCATTACCTATAATGAAACAGCAGGGGAAGAGGAAGGTGATATGCTGGGACTAATCGCTGATTACAATGTCGCAGTATTAACGAAGGGCTGGTTTCCTACTGATAGCGAAATAGCGAATCCCAGGGGGCCTCGCCCCTCGGCTTCCATTCCTTCCTCCATAAGTGATTTTAAGATCTATGCAGCTATGTTGGCTCTCAATGGAAGCTTTATCAATTCTGAACATATGAATAATGCCAGCCCAAGTCCGTCAAGCCCTTCTACTGGAACCCTTACGGTAAGAGGTGCGATTATTCAGGATACTCGAGGAGCGGTGGGTTATACTACCTCAGGCTATAGTAAGAATTATGCTCATGATCCAAGAATGGAATTTGACCAGCCGCCTTATTTCCTGGCACCGGAAGGAAGCGGATGGGAGATTACGGACTGGAGTGAATTAAATTAATAGCTTTGTGTTACTACTGGGAAGCGAATGATATAAAAGTATGGTATATAGTAAGAGGGTAATGAGGTTGTTTCAAAACAGTTTCAAAGTATAGGTTAGGATAACATGCATCCCATAATGCACTGTTTGACGGACAGATTGTTGATTTTGTAAGACAATAGCAAACTTTTATGTTTGATAATGGCTTACAAAACAGTAAAATGTCCGTCAATCTGTGTGTGAGGGATGCTGTTGTCCTAACCTGTACATATGATACATTGTCTTGAAACAACCTCATTTTACTCAAATAATACTGGTAGCCGAGAAATCAATCATGTATAATGAAGCAATAAAAAGCTACTTATATTATGGAGAATTATTATGGAATACAAATATACACCAAATGAAAGCTATGAAGATTACGCCGCAGGAAGGGTAATCTATCATATGGGCGGCGAACCCACCTTTCCGGTAAGACTGTCCTTAGAAATATATGAACGATGTCTTCAATACTCCGATAAGAAGTCAGATATCACTCTTTACGATTGCTGTTGCGGCGGAGCCTATATGTTGACGATATTAGGGCTACTCAAAAGCAATACGATATCCAGATTATATGGAAGTGATATCGATTCAAAAAGCATAACGCTGGCAGCCGATAATCTTAGCCTTCTGACAAAGACAGGAATCAAGAAAAGAAAAGATGAATTACTGATGCTCTATCAGAAATATGGGAAAGCATCTCACATGGAAGCTTTACTAAGTATAGACCGATTCGAAAAACTGCTCTCCACAGAGCTTCAAACCTCTGTATTCCATCGGAATGCCTTTGAGGTTAGTGACCTTCCCTTCATCCCGGATATTGTAATAACCGATGTTCCTTACGGGAATATGGTAGAATGGGATGAGGGGAGCGGAGGCATCAACGGGATGATGGAGGCTTTA
This sequence comes from Bacillota bacterium, assembly GCA_023415475.1. Classification (GTDB taxonomy): domain Bacteria; phylum Bacillota; class Clostridia; order Lachnospirales; family Lachnospiraceae; genus Mobilitalea. The sequence goes on from JAEZKL010000075.1 coordinate 33,841, forward strand.
TCAGAGGTTTGTGGACGAGATACTATCATTTGCGTCTGTATGGATAAAAAGCAGAAGATAAAAACGGAGACATATCAAAGGCTGGAAAGACAGCTAATCGGCAAGAGAAAATTCGAGATATATAAGAAGAAGATATTTAGAGAATGAGTCATGATTTATAGCGAGGGGGAGGAGGCAATGGTCCGATGGTACACTGCATTATTTGAATATTGATTATGTAGTTATAAGTGTCAGAGTAATAGCCTGCCGACTAATGCGGCAGGCTATTACTCTGACATGTGGACTTAAGTGTAAAAAGCAGCTCTTTTAATTCCACTGATCATAAAACACTATTTCATCTAAATCCTTCAAGTACTTTTCACCAGGGATCTCGTCTGCATAACCGACGGGAAGAAGATAAAAACAGCTAATATGCTGTGGTAATTGTAATATCTTGTTAGCTTCTTCAATATCCAGATAACCCACAAAGCAAGCAGACATCCCATAAGAAGCTGCTATAAGAAAGATATGTTCTGCCGGTATGATACTTGTTCCATTTTCGAAAAGAGTCACTCGTGGTTTCCGGTCAGGGTATTCACAGATATATTTTAGGAATTCATTATTAAATCTAAGTTTATTTACAATAACCCCAAAATCATCCTCTGGTTGCTCGGCAATATCCCAGCTTAAATCGGCGCAGCACGCGAAAACTACGGGCGCTGAGGCAATCCACATTTGTCCGCCTGCGGCTCTGGCTAATTGTTCCTTTATCCCTTGATCTTTAATTACACCAAACAAATAGCCCTGTGCATTCCCCGGTGAGGGAGCTAACCTTGCTGCCTCCAGCATTTCCTCCAGAATTGTGTCCGGAATAGCTGTGTCTTTAAATTTGCGTACGGATCTTCTGGCTTTCATGACATTTAAGATTTCCATAATAATATCCTACCCTTTCTTAGTAGCAACGGCACACATCAAATTCCCGTCAGGATTATACACATCTCCGGCTACATCCCCATAGAAATCGACGGTAGTAAATCCAGCCTTTTGTAGGTCTGCTTCCAGCTCTTCCTTAATAAAGGTATGGTCCCAAAGATTATAGCACTCAATGGAATCCTTTGTAATTAAGACCGTCTGATTGAGCATAGTACTTCTCTCATCATATCTGTAAAATGAATGTAAGCAAATATGTGCTTTTTCACTCCAAAAGCCACCTTCGTCATAGTACCAATCCCTGGCTTCCTTCTTGTCTTTATACTGTTCGGGTGTGAAAACATCTAGAATGAATTTACCATTGGGTTTAAGTGCCTGATATATGCTGCTCAGTAATCTGTTCCGATCATAATCGGACATCACACTAAAATCGCAATAAATGAGTGTAATAACATCAAATTCCTCCTGGTATGTGATGTCAAGGTAATTTTGATATTTGTAAGCAATTGCGATATCATTGCTTTTTGCATTGTTAACAGCATATTCGATTGAACGAGTGGAATAATCTATGCCGGTCACATGATACCCACTTTTGTGAAACCTTTCTGCGTATAATCCCGGTCCGCAGCCAAGATCCAGTAGCTCTGGATATTGTACCGGATTAGCAATACTCGTAATCCATTCGACAGACTTAGTAATAAACTTATGATTACGTGTTGCGGCATCCCATTCCGGATCAAGGTGAGCCTCCAGCATTCCCTTCGATATATGCTCGTCATCCCAGAACTTTGATGTACTTTTTGCGTAGATTTCCGGTTTGTTTGATACATAGCTTAATAATTTTTCAAGCATTTTTAAAATCTCCTTCTTTCATTTTTGTGATAACACGAACTAGATTTTCATTGTATAAATGGATATAAGTTCTGGGATTCACAAGACTCATTTCAATATATATCTGTCTCATGACACCCGAACTATATTTTTATACAAAAAAAGCTGTGGAATATTCCACAGCCTAATATTTTTTATATTATTTGCGTGGAATATTAAATAAAAATCATAATTTGAGTAAAGAAAATAAAACTGTCCATTAACAGCTGTCTTTTCTTATTGAGTTATGATTTTATTCAACTTTTCCACGTTCTCACTTATATTACCGATTATGCAATATCAAGTGTGCCGGATAGCGTTCACCTCTGTTTTTCATGTTATCACAAAAATAAATTACCATATTGGAAATTCATTGTCAACGAGATGTTATATAATTAATTATTTTATAGTAATTAATTTTTCATTTGTCTTGGAAAACGTAAAACTCTACAATTATATAATAATACATTTCCAAATTGATATTGAAGTGGTAAAATTATGTAATGGGATTAAGTCAATCAATAAAGGGGGAATTGAATTGAGGTACAGACAATTAGGAAAAACAGGATTGAAGGTTAGTGAAATAGGATTAGGAGGAGAATGGCTAGAACAACAGAATGCCTCCGTTGTGAAGGAGGTTGTTGAACGAAGCAGGGAATATGGAATCAATATTATCGACTGTTGGATGTCTGAGCCTAATGTACGCACTAATATCGGTATGGCAATAGCCGGTCAAAGAGAGAAGTGGCTAATACAGGGACATATCGGATCAACTTGGCAGAATGGTCAGTATGAGCGGACCCGTGAAATGGATAAGGTAAAGGAAGCCTTTGAGGATTTATTAAGACGTTTACAGACCGATTACATAGACCTGGGTATGATCCATTTTGTGGATCAGGAAGCAGAGTTCCATCAAATAATCAATGGCGAATTCATGGAATATGTCCGTGAATTAAAGCAAAAAGGTATCATCCGCCATATCGGCCTGAGCACACATAATCCTTATGTTGCTAAACTCGCGGCACTCTCCGGTGAGATTGAGATGATTTTATTCAGTCTTAACCCGGCCTTCGATCTACTTCCTGCCAGTGAGGACATCAACGATCTTTTTAAGGATCATTATAATGATGAGCTCAAAGGAATTGCTCCGGAACGGGATGAATTATACAAGATTTGTGAGAGGGAAAATGTCGGTATCACTGTAATGAAGGGCTATGCAGGTGGAAGACTGTTCAATGCAGAGCACTCGCCCTTCGGTGTTGCATTGACACCAGTTCAGTGCCTTCATTATGCGTTAACTCGACCTGCGGTGGCCTCTGTTGTGGTTGGCTGTAGAACTCCGGAGGAGGTAGATGCTGCGGCAGCTTATGAAGAGGCTAACGATGAGCAAAAGGATTATGCAACGGTATTAGCCAATGCACCCTATCATTCTTATTTCGGACAATGTACCTATTGTGGACATTGTGCACCCTGCCCGGCTCTTATTGATATCGCAATGGTAAATAAGCTATATGATTTGGCAGTACTTCAAGAGAAGATCCCTGCTACCATTCAGGCTCATTATTCCTCTCTTCCGGCAAACGCTTCCGATTGCATCAGCTGTGCTGCCTGCGAAGAGCGCTGTCCCTTCGGAGTTCCGATCGTGGAACAGATGCAGAAAACCGCTAAAATATTTAAATAGAAATAGAAGAACCAGGGTGATACCGAGGCCAAAGGCTATGCTGAGACAGCCCCCTTTATAAATAATTACATTCTCTGTGATCCAGATGAAATATTGCAAGGGTCTACGTAGGAAAAAGAAATACTTCTTTTCTAAAAATGCACTCACATTTTTTGTGGGTGCATTTTTCAATTATTTTCATAGTTACTATAACGAAAAATAATGTGCTTTATAATTGAATAGAGGAAATTCTTACGGGATAAGGAGTTGAACGATGGGGCTGTCGCACTAAAATATGCGGCGCCCTTTTTACGTAGTGATGTTTATCACAGATTAGATTTACATGAATAGCGTGTGACTATTAATTCAACAGAGACACGTTCTCACTCGATTGCCGCACATA
>JAEZKL010000076.1 GCA_023415475.1 Bacillota bacterium
TGACCCTTCTCTAAGTCAAATGTAACCTTCTGGCCTTCTTCTAATGTCTTGAAGCCGTTGGAAGCGATACCAGAGAAATGTACAAATACATCTTCTCCACCGTTATCGTTTGTGATGAAACCAAAACCCTTTTGTGCGTTAAACCACTTTACTGTACCCTTGTTCATGAAAGATACCTCCTAAATAATGTTATTAATGTATTTCATGTTTAAAAAAATCACATATTTTTGTAAGTCATCAAAGGTGTAATGACTTACAAAAATATGTGAGATCATACATGACTATTTAATACTTTTAAAGAATAACACAAAATTTCTGATTTGTAAAGCATAGATTTTCAAAATTGTAAAATTATTCAATTAATTCGCTATTTATAGTACAAAATAGTTTGGAAGCCGGCAGCTGTGTGATTTTTCGCATAGAAGCCGGCTTTTTGTTATCAGTTAAGCAAATCCAAAATATTTCAGGATACCCTGGTAGATTCCTTGGGCAAATTGATATTGGTTATCTCTCAGCTTGTCGGCATCGGAGGTGTTAGTGAGATAGCCCAGTTCAATAAGCAGAGAGGGCATTTGCGTCCGGCGAAGTACAAATAAGCCCGGATTCACGCGAATGCCATTATTGCGGGTACCAACAGCTCTTGTAATACCATCCATTATCCTTTGGGCTAGCCATTCTGCTTGGGTACCATATTGATAGAGATAGATTTCAGTACCGTTGACTGCCGGATTGGGATTGGAATTTCCATGAATGCTGATAAAGTAATCAGCAGGCCAGGAATTGGCCATCTGTACTCTTTCGATCAGGCTGGTAGCATTATTGGTGCCAAGAACGGTGGTAGGTGTTGGTCTGGATAAGCGAGCTTCGAATCGGGGATCGCTATTTAACATATCAGCTAGATATACACCTACCTGATAATTAATATCCTGTTCTACCAACCCATTAGCGACCGCACCTGTATTGTGATATCCGGTAGGATTGTGACCTTGATCTATAAAAATTTTAATAGGCAAAGAAACACTTCCTTTCCACATTGCTATTAACATCATATTCGATATGAAAGAAGTTGTTACATATTTTATATAGCCATCATACTTTCTCCATGCTATAATCAAAATGAGTGAATGGATAGAAATTCGAAGTGCTTTGGATTTGTGAGGGCTGCTTCCTGCATGTTCGGAAATTGTTTTTATGGGAGATTAATATGGATAAGAAACAGGAGAAATTAAAAAGAAGCCGGGTAATATCAATTGCTTCGATCAGCAGTATTGCTGTGGGAATTGGATTGATTGTGCTGGGTATGACTTATTATAAATATCAGATATCAGAGCTTGGCATTACTGAGACAATACATAATCAGGAATATAAGTATCATTATGCGTTAATCTCCGAGGAGAAGGATTCAGAATTTTGGGAGGAAATCTATCAAGGTGCACTGGAAAAAGGGAAACAGGAGAATGCTTATGTGGAGCGCTTCGGAAAGAACCTGGCGGTATCCTACTCTGTTGAGGAATTAATGGAGATTGCAATAGCAGCACAGGTAGACGGAATTATCCTTGAACCGAATGGTGATGAAAGGATCAATGAATTGGTGAACACCGCATACGAGGCGGGAATTCCGGTGGTGACCCTGCTTAAGGATACCTATCCAGGCGCTAATAACTCACAGAATATTACCTTTACAAATACCAGCAAGCGCATCAGCTTCGTCGATATTAACAGCTATAGCCAGGGTCAGGCTTACGGTAAGCAGGTTGCAGAGTTGGTTGCTGAAGGAAAGCGTAATGTCGTTGTGCTATTAAATGATGATAACGAGGACTCAAGCCAAAATGTGATTTATACCAATATCCTGGAGATGATTGACTCTCGGAAGGCAACAGTTAAGGCGGTTACGATTAATACAAAGAGTGCCTTCAGTTCGGAGGAGGATATTCGCAATATCATTATGGACAAGGATAATCCGGCGGACGTACTTGTGTGCCTGACCGCGGATGATACCATAAGTGCAAATCAGGCCGTGGTGGATTACTATAAGGTAGGGCAGATTGATATCATCGGATATTATGATTCGGATATTATTCTCCGAGCAATCGAAAAGAACATTGTACATTCTACGATGACGACGGATGCCAGCCTCATGGGTGCTTACTGCGTGGAGGCATTAGCGGAATATCGCAAGAACAATAAGGTAAATAATTACTACTCGGTAGGTATTACAGTAATTAACAAAGACAATGTGAAACAATATATCGAAGCCGGTACGACGAAAGAAGCTGATGAATGATGAATGAGGAAAGAGCTATGAAACATAAAAAATGGAAGGGCTCCATACGAAGCAAACTGGTATTGGTATTTGCGTTTTCCTCAATCGTTGTATTCTTTGCTAATATGTTCTTGTATTCCAATATCAATAAATCGATTGGAACGATTGATGAAGTGTATAAGAGCAATGTAGAATTCAATGAGCTGCTGGAAGCGTTGACGGATGTCCATGATTATGTTTATGAATATCTGAATACAAAGAGCTCGGATTCTCTGGAGAATTACTATCGAAGCGAGGAGAACTACCGAAGCTTGATTAATGAATTGAATAGTGTGACCTATGACAATGATGTCATTCTGATGCAGAAGAACATCAAGAAGATGTCTGAGACCTATCTTGATATTATGGCAGAGTCGGTGGATGCCAAGCGTGGACGTAACATTGAAAAGTATATGGTGAATTATCAAGAAGGTACTGAGATGTATGATTATATAAGTACCTTTATCAACAGTCTGAATAATGAACAGTTCATGTATAACTCCGTTAATTACGAACGACTTCGGATTGCACTTCGTTATCTGGAACTCATCAGTACGGTAGTATTATTAATCATCACCTCTTTCAACGTACTTTTAATTATTGTCGTTACCAGAAGTATTACCGGTCCGTTGATGAAGCTTACGAAGGTTGCTCATGAGGTGGCAGGCGGTAATTTCGAGGTAGATCTAGTGCAGGTGGATTCCTCCGACGAGGTGGAGGTCGTAACTAAGGCTTTTAATAATATGATTATAAGTATTCATCAGTACATCATCCAAATCAAGGAAAACATGGAGCTGGAAAGCAAGATGATGGAGAAAGAGCTCCTAATGACGAACCATTTAAAGGATGCCCAGCTAAAATATCTGCAAGCGCAGATTAATCCTCATTTCTTATTTAATACCTTAAATGCCGGAGCTCAGCTTGCGATGATGGAGGGGGCGGACAAGACCTGTCTATTCATCGAGAATATGGCTGATTTCTTCCGTTCCAATATGAAGAGCTTTGACCAGGATTCAACGATCCGTGATGAAATTAAACTGGTTGATAGTTATATCTATATCCTGAATGTAAGGTTCTCAGGAGGCATCCATTTCTATAAGGATGTAGATGAAAGGTTATTAGACGTTAGGGTACCAAGTATGATTCTCCAGCCCGTTGTTGAAAATGCCGTGAATTACGGTATTCGTGATATTGATTATGAGGGTAAGATATTCCTGTCCGTCTATCAGACAGAAGACCGGATCGAGATAACAATAGAAGACAACGGCACCGGTATGGACCGGAGTACCATTGACCGTGTTATGAACACAAAGCTAGAGGATAATACAGCTCTGAAGGAGCGGAATATATCAAAGGATTCGAATGGCATCGGTCTTGGAAATGTAATCAATCGTCTGCGTTTGTATTATGACAGGGAAGAGGTATTTATCATTGAGAGTGAAGGCAGGTATAAAGGAACCAAGGTGACTATTTATATTCCTTTCATTAAGAAAAAGTAGAAACATTACAGATAAAACGGTTTATTAGAATAGGAGAAGCTATGTATAAGATAATGTTAGCGGATGATGAAGGGATTGTGATCGACTCCTTGCGATTTATCATTGAGAAGAATTTCAATGATATTTGTATCGTGGAGCATGCCACTACTGGCCGTAGTGTGATTGAGCTTGCTGAAAAGTTTAAGCCCGATATCGCCATTATGGATATACAAATGCCCGGAATTAACGGTATAGAGGCAATGAAGGAGATTAGAAAGACGAACTCCTCGGTCGTTTTTATCGTCATGACCGCTTATGATAAGTTTAATTATGCGAAGGAGTCAATTAATCTTGGCGTATTGGAATATCTCACCAAGCCAGTGAATCATACAGTCATAGTGAAGGTACTTCAAAAGGCGATGGATATAATCGAAGAGGAACGAAAGAAAAGAAGTAATGATCTGTTAATCCGTGAGAAGCTGGAGATTGTAGTGCCCATCATCGAAAGTGATTTTATCTATGCTGCTATTTCCGGAGATGATCTTACTCAGACGGAGGCAAATTTCCGAAATCTTCTTGGTATACGGGAGGATAACGGAATGATGCTGGTAATGGAATTTGGTGATTCGATTGAGGATGGTATACTTACCAATCCGGTCGGGGTCAGCGTAAAAGCCCAGACCTTTTATCCGGTCATTCGTGAGAATCTGAAGGAGGAATTTAGCTGCATTGTCGGACCGATTATGGTGAATAAGCTTGCAATCTTTCTCCCGAACACAAAGACACAGCTTGAATATGATGACAGAACCATGTTAATCGATACGATGCGAAGAGTGATCAGAGATCTTACAAAGCGCATCGAAGTACAGTTTAAAGTAGGAATCGGCTCGGTCACACCGCTGTCGAGACTGAGTGATTCTTATAAGGAAGCATTGACAGCAATCAGAAATGGGAAGGGGAGAGTTGTACATGTTAGGGATCTCCCTGTTGGTTGTGAATATGATGGAGATTACCCGATTGATATTGAGCGCACTTTGTTCGAACGAATCGAGAAGGGAAATATGGAGGGTACAAAGGAGGAAGCCAACCGTTTCTTTGACTGGATGATTGAGCATTACCCGGATTGTGAGATGGATATTAAGCTAAAGGTATTGGAGTTCATCCTGTTTGCAGAGCAGAGGGCCTTTCTCAGCGGAGGAATGACCTATTATTTCAGGTATCGTAAGGATTACCTTCCGACACTCATACAGATCGATAATTTCGATCATTTAAGGAGATGGTTTATCGACAAAGTGATGGAGGCTTGCCGGAATATTATCTCCAAGAGAGAAGAACAGACCAGCGGAGTAATTGCCAAAGCGAAGGCCTTTATCGAGGATAATTACAGTAAGGATATATCACTTGACGATGTTTCAAGAATTGTGGATATCAGCCCATATTATTTCAGTAAGCTGTTTAAAGAGGAGACGGGAGAAAACTTTATTGAATATCTAACCAATATCAGAATTGAGAGGGCGAAGCAGCTGTTACAGAATAAAGAGGTTAGTATTAAAAACATTTGCATTGAGACCGGCTATAGCGATCCGAATTATTTCAGCAGGATATTTAAAAAGCAGGTAGGAATCACACCGACAGAATATCGTGACAGAATAGGATAACGGATAGTAGTCTCGCATGCGAGACGTCGCACACTTGACACAAATTAACACAGAGGGCAGGCATGGTATGTTAGTATATATATAGTCGTTCGAAAAAATGGAATTGGGGGAATGGTTATGGTTAAAAAATGGAGGGTTATAATAGCAATATTCGTAACCGCAATCATATCTATGACCGGATGTAGTGACAGAGATAAAGACACGAAAGATACCAATGTGGCGGAGGATAAGATACAAATCGGATTATCCTTTGATTCCTTTGTAATCGAGAGATGGCAGAGGGATCGGGAGGTTTTTGTATCTACTGCTCAGGAGCTTGGAGCAGAGGTTAATGTCCAGAATGCCAATGGCGACGTTGAAGAGCAGATCTCACAGATAGAGTATCTGATTGATAAGAAGATGGATGTCATCGTTATTGTTGCCGTTGATTCTGAAGCATTAAGTGATGTATTGGTTAAGGCGAAGGAAGCAGGGATAATTTGTGTAGCCTATGACCGACTGGTAAGAAATTCCAATGTGGATTTATACATCTCCTTTGATAATGAACAGGTAGGAAGGCTTATGGCAGAAGCATTACTTAAGGGAGTCCCGGAGGGCGGCAATATTGTTACCATATTCGGTCCAAAGACGGATCATAATGTAACATTAGTAGAGCAGGGCTATCAGGACGTTATGGAGGGACATGATATTAATGTGATTCATACCGTCTATGCCAAGGGATGGCTTGCGGAAGAAGCCTATACTGCGATCAACGAAGCAATGGAGCTGACGGATGAGATAGACGGTGTGTTATGCGGAAATGATAATTTGGCAACCCAAGCGGTTCTTGCCCTGTCCGAGAACCGGCTGGCAGGCAAAATAATTGTAACCGGTCAGGATGCTGATTTGGTGGCCTGCCAGAGAATCGTAGAAGGAACCCAGACTATGACCGTATATAAGCCGGTGGATAAGCTGGCGAAGGCAGCGGCGGAGTACGCGGTCAAGCTTGCCAAGGGAGAGGGTATCAATCTCTCCTATACCATAAATGACGGCAGCCATGAGGTTCCCTATGTCAAGCTGGAGCCAATTGCCGTGACCAAGGATAATATCCGAGAGGTAATCATCGAGGGTGGTTTCCAAAAGGAAGAGGACGTTTACTTAAATGTCCCCGACAACGAAAGAGACGAATAGAAGTGTAGAAGCATAATTGAAAATACTAAATTATATCAAAAATAGATTTTAGCGGTAAGAGAATGAAAACCGGGATGAACCTGATAAGGAAAGTAATTATATAATTGCAGCGGTAAAAAAATGAGAACCAGGATGATCCTGATAACGAAAGTAATTTTATAAATGCAGCTTATAAAGAATTTGGAAGGGGCTGCAGGTGTACCATAATGCACTGTTTGACGAACGGAAATCTGTCCGGCAACCTGTGTGTGAGGTACACCTGCAGCCCCTTTCAAATTCCTGTAAATAGCATCCAGGGTTTTTTTCTATAGCATTATTTTGTTTCTATAGAATAGGACATAATTGTTTTTTGGATAGCATTTTCTTGCTATGGTAATTTATAAATCTATTAGCATACCCACTTCAATCAAAAATATACAGTTCTTAGCAAGTTAATCCTATTTTATCCATGATATTATCAATGTGTAGTAATAAACTAACATTTCTATGGGAGGATTGAATTATGAAGAAAAAGCTAATTGGTTTATTAATGTGCCTCGTTCTTGTTTCCTCAATGTTTGTAGGCTGTGCGGGTGGAGACGGCGGTAAGAAGGTCGGCGTAGCAATGCCTACTAAGGATTTACAGAGATGGAACCAAGATGGTGCAAACATGAAGTCATCACTTGAAAAGGCAGGCTTTACCGTAGACTTACAGTATGCTAACAACGAAATCGCTACTCAGGTTTCTCAGATTGAGAACATGATCACCGGCGGATGTGACGTATTGGTTATCGTTGCTATTGATGGCGGTTCTTTAGGAACAGTACTTAAGGATGCTAAGGATAAGAAGATCCCTGTTATTGCATATGATCGTTTGATCATGGATACCGATGCTGTTTCCTACTATGCTACCTTTGATAACGGCAAGGTTGGTACAATCCAGGGTCAGTATATCGTGGATACCTTAGATCTTAACAATCAGGCGGGTCCCTTCAATATTGAGTTATTCGCAGGTTCCCCCGATGATAACAATGCACGTTTCTTCTTCGGTGGTGCTATGGATATCTTAACACCTTTTATTGAGAGTGGTAAGTTAAATGTAGTTTCAGGACAGAAGACATTTGAAGAAGTTGCAACACAGGCCTGGTCTACAGAAGAGGCTCAGAAGAGAATGGAAAACCTTATCACAGCTTATTATGCAGACGGAACTAAGCTTGACGTGGTTTACTCCTCCAATGATTCTTGTGCAATCGGTATCACCAACGCATTAGTTAACGCAGGTTACACAGGCGACAACTTCCCGATCTTAACCGGTCAGGACTGCGATATTACCTCCGTTAAGAACATTAAAGCAGGTACACAGTCAATGTCTATCTTCAAGGATACTCGTGCCTTAGCTAATAAGGTAGTTGAGATGGTTAACGCGATCTTAGAAGGTAAAGAGGTTCCCGTTAATGATACAGAGAGTTATGACAACGGAACAGGTATTATTCCTTCCTTCCTTTTAGAACCGGTATTTGCTGATATTAACAACTATGAGGAGTTATTAGTTGAATCTGAATACTATACAGCGGATCAGTTAAAGTAAGAGCACTCAAAAATAAGGGTGTTGTAGCAGATAGTACTGCAACACCCTTTTTTTCCATGTATATGATATGGTTTAGGTCTTGGCTTAGCTTGCTAATGTTAGACAGGATAACCAAATAGATATAGGAGGGGTCAAATTGGCAGCAATATTATTGGAAATGAAAAATATTACCAAACGCTTCCCCGGAGTCAAAGCATTAGATAATGTTAACCTTCAAG
>JAEZKL010000090.1 GCA_023415475.1 Bacillota bacterium
GTCCACTCATGTACATAGCAATCTGCCCAGCCTGTAGCATCGTATCTGCATCAGCGCCTGTAATATTGAGCGGTGTTACTTTCTTGTTCACAGTTAAGTCTTGAAGCCATTCTAAGGTTTTTAGATTTGCTTCTGAATCTAACAGATTTGTATTAGTATTCGGATCATCTGCGTCACCGCCATTTGCCCAAAGGAATTGCATGTATGTTGCGTTGGTAGGTAATGCCAGTCCATATTGATTCTTTGAAGGATCCGTAAGCTTTACTGCATAATCCGCAAGCTCCTCTAAGGTTGTCGGAGGTGTGTTTGGATCAAGACCAGCTGCTTCGAACAAATCTTTATTCCAATATAAATAGCTAACATTGTATTGCATCGGTGTACCATATAACTTGCCATCTACATAAGATAATTCCGTAACATTTTCTAAAAAGTTGTTTTTATCAACACCGGTCGTCTCCCAGAAATCACTGATGTCCTCCAGAGAGTCATTGCTAACATAAGGTGCAATATTCTCCACACCGAATAAAACTAACTCCGGTGCAGTATTTGTTGCGATAGCTGCCGGAAGCTTCTGCTGCAAAGTGTCATTGGGCATGATGTCCATTTCAATTTTGATATTATCCGTGTTCGTCTCATTATACTTGTCTACAATTTCTCGCAGAATATCTCCATCCGACCCTGTGAATACATTCCAGAAGTGAAGTGTAATAGGTTCCTCAGATACTTTTTCCTCAGATACATTTTCTTCAGTTACATTTTCTTCAGTTACTTTTTCTTCAGTTGTTGTGTCAGGTGTTTCCTTATTACCACACCCAATTAGTAACAGGGAAATCATTACTGCTGTTAATGTCAAACTTAACAACTTTTTCATAATAGCTACCTCCTAATTATTATGCTTACATAGGTTACGCTGTGTACACGTGTACGCACCCTTATAATTTAGGAGAATTTCTTCCACTATATCTAAAAAGTGTCTTTCATTCTCCCTTTGTATCTTGTGTTGCGTTCTCGTGTACTCTTTGCTTTTTTATTGTACATAATTATCTTTTCTTTGTCAATATATTAATTATCAAAATTCGATTTTTTATGACACCTTTGAAATATATAAGCACTTGACTATTTTATCTGAGAGATAGCACCCACAAAATAGTGAGTGCTACCAATAGTACAAGCCTACCTTTTTCCTTTTTGATAATAAATCATCTTCTTAGGACTCATAAGATATCTTTTATCAGTTATAGAGATTATAATCTTACTCGATTTTTGCCTTAATTCTTCTAACACCAGCCGAAGATGCTTCTTCCTTTAATATTATAAATTCACCCAATTCATTTGTATTGGAGGCATGTGGACCACCACATATTTCATGGGAATAACCAGAAATCGTATAAACTTTAACTCTATCCCCATACTTATTGTCAAATATTCCGATTGCATTTGATTCTCTGGCTTCTTCCAATGTCATTTCCATGCATGTTACATCAATGCGTTTATCGATGGCTTCATTCACAATCCTTGATACTTCTTTTAGCTCATCTGCTGTTAGTTTTCTGTCAAACGAAAAATCAAATCGCAATCTTTCTTCGGTTATATTGCTGCCACGCTGACAAATACTATCACCTAGCACTTTTCTTAACGCACCATTCAAAAGATGCGTAGCTGTATGAAGTCGTGCAGTCTGAATACTTGCATCAGCAAGGCCACCTTTAAACTTTCCCTCTGCACCTTGTCGTGATTTTTCCTGATGTTCCTTAAATCTTTGTTCAAAGTTAATAATGTCTACTTTTATTCCGCGCTCATCAGCTAATTCCATAGTAAATTCAATAGGGAATCCAAATGTATCATATAACCGAAATGCTAATTCACCACTCAGCAATTCATTCTCTTGAAGTGATCCGAAATATCTTTCTGCTTTTTTCAAACCAGAATCAAGAGTTTTTCTGAACAAACATGACTCCTTTTCAATTTGTTCCAAAATAAAGTTTTGGTTATCTCCAAGCTCGTTATATACTTCCTTATACTGCTGTATTATCACGTTTACCAAATCATATAGGATATTTTCATGAAAGCCATATTTTTTGATTAATCTTATTGCTCTTCTAATCAATCTTCTTAAAATATAGCCCTGTTCTGAATTTGAAGGTGCAATATGCTTTGGGTCACCAAGTATAAATGCGATAGCTCTAGAATGCTCACATAAGATGCGGAAATCACTTTTTGTTTCATCCGAATATGGAATATCAGTTAAACTTTTTAACTTATTCATCACCGGTATAAATAGCTCTGTATCATATACATTATCCTTATCATTCATAATGGTTAAAACTCTTTCCATTCCCATTCCAGTATCAACATTTTTATTTTGCAGGGGTTCAAAAGAGCCATCGCTGTTTTTGTTATATTCCATGAAAACATTATTCCATATCTCAACGTATTTACCGCAATGACAGGCCGGTCCACACTCTTCACAACAAGGCTTCTTACCCATATCATAGAATATCTCAGTATCCGGACCACATGGTCCTGTCACACCTGCTGGTCCCCACCAATTTTCATCTCTTCCATAAAAGAATATCTGATTATCAGCCAATCCCATCGACTTCCATATCTTAGCCGTCTCCTCATCTCTTTCAACTATTTCATCACCACTAAATACGATAACAGCCAGTCGTTCTAATGGAATATTCAGAACAGTTGTCAAAAATTCAAAACTTAGTGAAATAGACTCTTCTTTAAAATAATCTCCAGAGACCAATTTCCTAACATCTCAAAAAATGTAAGATGTGTGTCGTCTCCAACCTCTTCAATATCACATGTTCTTATACATTTCTGAATGTTAGTTAGACGTTTACCTAGCGGGTGGCTCTCACCTAACAAGTATGGAACTAACGGATGCATACCCGCAGCAGTAAACAGAACCGTCGGGTCGTTGTCTGGTAGCAATGAAGCCGAGGCGATTTCACAATGCCCTCTCTTCTTAAAAAATTCCACATACATTCTCCTTAATTCTTGTGCTGTCATTGTAAAACCCCTCTCTTGATATTTTTTTGTATTAAAAAGCCCTAAGCTGAGTAATTCAGCTTAGGGCGAACTGCTATGTCCGTGTTACCACCTAAATTCAAGTGTAAAACTTGCACTCTGTTAGTACGGGGCAATTAATTACATCACCTGATACCAATTTCCTTTTAACGGCGGAATCTCCGATGAAGTCTACTAAGATTTCTCTGTTCGGTTCATAGCTCCAAGATTGCTTCCATGTTATCTTTGTAAAGATTCGCACCACCATCTTCTCTCTGTGACTCTAATAACATTTACTACTTCTCTTCATAGCCTTTAATTATGAAATTAGATGTAGAATACCACCATTTACTTTACTTGTCAAATAGAATTACCTACTGCTTTGCCCTTTATTTTGGGCGAAAAGCAAATTTACTCAAACAGAAATTAATAAAAAGACAGGATTTATAGGTCATTCAAACAAATAATTTTACTACCTTTACTTTCATAATAACGTAGCATTTCGTCAATTTTACTTTTATCATAACTGGTAATGCAATCTGATAGGACATTAACGCCATAATTTGCTTTGCGTAAGTTATAACAGGTTGATTTAACACAAGCAATAGCATCTGCTCCCGCTATGTAAAAATCACACATTTCATTTTTACTAATAAAGTCTGCGAACTCCTCACTGCTTAATGCATTTCCTTTGTATTTTGTGAAAACATTTTTTGACACTTTTTTCAAATCCGAAGTTAATTCAGACCCACGTGTATTGGGTTTAAAAGTCCTCGTGCCGTCTGATAAATTTTCATGCCTTATATAAACAACATGAATATCATTACCTGCTGCCCACTCAATAGCTGTATTGATATTATCAATTATATCCTTGTAATTCTTCGTTATATCATTTTGAATATCGATTATTACTAAGGCTTTTTTCTGCATAGTGTTTCCTCCTGATAGGTAGATTGATTTGCTTGCTTTTTTATTATACCTTGTAATTGTTGACAACAGTATGGCAACAATCTATAATGAAAACAAAAAATTTTGGAAGGCGGCTATCAGATGAAAGTTGACAGGCTTGTTAGCATTATTATGATACTCCTTGACAAAAAGCGTATAGGCGCACAGGAGTTAGCCGATATGTTTGAAGTTTCACCCCGCACAATCTACCGCGACATAGACACTATCAACATGGCGGGTATTCCTGTTCGCGGGGCGTCGGGAGTGGGCGGCG
>JAEZKL010000125.1 GCA_023415475.1 Bacillota bacterium
TTGTATGCCATTATCAAACAAAAAATGTTTGCTTCTGTCATACAAAACAACAATCTGTCCGTCAAACAGTGTATTATGGGATGCATATTAGCCTTTCCTACATCGTTAACTTACGTTATGAAACAGCTCCTTTTCATACGCTCTTCAGATCTGCTATGAATTATTATTTCTCCTTTACCATAGCATATTGAACAATATCCGTGCCCGGTAAAATATCCTCAGAGACCACTTTAAAACCTAGCTTATTATAGAAAGACACATTATTCTCACCATGTGTTTCCAGATAACACGATTGTCCCTTCTCTTTTGCTAATTCCAGTACCGGCATCATCAATTTTTTGCCAAATCCTTGGCCCTGTTTATTAGGATCGACACCAAGTAAAATAATATATTGATGATTTTCCTTTATTATTCTTTTATGTGTTTCTAATGTAAATCTATCAAATTCATTAAATCTCTTACCTGCATCCGAACCAATCTTCATTAGTGGTATTAATCCTGATCTTAACGTTCTGACCAAATTAAACTTATAGTTTTTAAAATCTGTGAATAGTATGATACCTTCATTTTCTCTAGAACTTGCATACGCCTCGGCATATAGAATTGAATATTTAATAAGGAACTTAAGAAAAAGCTTAATATTTTCGTGATTCAACTGATCTGCTAAAATATGTTGAAACATTGGATAATCATAGAAGGCCTTTGCCATGCTATCAGCACTTTTATCAATATCTTGCTTCCCCAAACGATATAAATGATTCACTCTCACTTATCCTCCCTGATATATTACGTTCTTATACCATATATTACCATTAATTGTACGTATTGAAAAGAACTAATATAGAATAATAGTTGGCTACATTTTTGTAAGCAATTAACCAAATGTTATATTTCTATGTAATTCGCATATTACAATCAATTCTTCCTTGTCAAAAGGCTCCCTTGAGGGTGATAAATATTTATACTTCGTTAAATCGAGGCGGAAGGTATTTTACTTCTTCTTACGCGAACAAATGGCACTCTGAAGCACAATAAAGAAGCAGAGCATTGCTGCGCGTGTGATCTGTGGCCACCACGGATCCTGGCTGCCGATTGCGGTAACGATCAGTAATACGATACCGCTTGTTAATACTCCGAAAAGAGTACCGAAGATGTTACCTACGCCGCCGGTAAGCAGTGTGCCTCCGATAATAGAAGCAGCGATAGCATCCATTTCAAGGCCTGTTGCCTGTTGAACTGAACCGGATCGCGTGTGGAAAAGATATAGGAAACCACCGATGCCCGCAAGCAGACCACAGAGCAAATGGGCATAAAACTTGGTTTTCTTTACGTTTATCCCAAGCATCAGAGCGCTTTGCGAATTCCCGCCAACAGCGTAAAAGCTGCGTCCGAGTTTTGTCTTCCTAAGCAGCCAGAACATGATACAGACTATTATAAGCGCTACGATAACCCCGTATTCCAGCTTTGATTGAATGAAAACGCCCTTTCGATTAACATCGCCTAAAAACGGAATCATTACTCGCGCACCGGATAACATCTCGAAGCCCGCATTATCAACCTGTATTTGATTGACTTCTATCAAGGCAACCAATCCTCGGCCTAAGAACATTCCTGCCAGGGTAACAATGAAGGGCTGCATTTCCAGATATGCGATAAGAAACCCTTGAACCGCGCCAAACACTACACCGATTACCAAGGCCAGAACTAAAGCTGTAAAGAAGTTGAAGCCATAATTGTTAAGGCAAACGATACAGGTAGTACATATCAGTGCGGTAGTACCTCCTACGGAGATGTCAATACTGCCTGTAATCATAACAATCGAAAGTCCGCAGGCAATTACGATCAGAGCAGCGTTCTCGTTGAATAGATTGAAGAACATCTGAACCTTGCTGAACCCTTTATCTCCAAGAAATATAATGGAGAGTGCATAGATTGCAATAAACAATGAAACAGTAATTGTCAGCAGGAAAGCGGTATCCGTCAGAGACTCTCTTCGTTTCAGCTTGTTCCAAAGACTCATACTACGGCTGGTACCTTGAGCTTTATTCAAGAATGACATTCTAACCACGCTCCTTTCCATCACCGGCAATCAGTTTGGATGATATGACATTTTTGCCGAAGAAGCTTTTCACAATCGGTGTCTGGATGACTACAAGCACTATAATGATTACGGCCTTAAAGACCGGAACAGCATTCGTGTTGACGTTAAGCGTAGTCAACATAGAGGTTAGTGTTTGAATAGTATATGCGCCGATAATTGAACCTGTCATATTGAATTTACCACCGCTAAGTGAGTTTCCGCCAAGAGCGACTGCTAAAATAACATCCATTTCAATGCTTGGCACTATTGTGTACGGATTTACCGTCTGCACCCTGCTTGATTGAACGAAACCGGCGATACCGACAAGGAGACCCAGAATAACAAAGGTCAAAAGCTTAATCAACGCAGGATTAAGGCCATTCAAGCTTGAAGCTTTGTCATTGATACCTACAGCACGGGTGTAAAGACCAAGATTTGTTTTTTTCAGTACAATGGAAGTTACCACAATTACAAAAATCGTAATGAGTAATGGCGTCGGAACAGGAAAACCCGGAATAAAGTTGCCGTAATATCCAAAGGACGCTGCAGCTTTGGGTTTAAGGCCACCCATAGCCATAGACCCTATTGATCGACCAGCTGTAAAGAGGATTAGTGTTGCAACCATAGGCTGTATGTTAAATTTCGAAACAAGAATACCGTTAAAGACTCCGCAAGCCATACCTGCAAGACAGCCGAGCACGAGTGCTAGGATGATTGGTGCATGCAGCTGCGACGGCTGGGTTTCATTCCCACACAGAACTCGCATAATCACACCACCAACGATGGCTATTGTAGCTCCTACGCTGATATCCTGACCTCTTGAAGCAGCTGTAACAAGAGTCATACCGATGGAAAGAATAACAAGCTCGGTTGCGTTGTTCAGGATATTGATTAAATTCCCGATCAAGACGGGATTACCGGTACTATCTCTGCCCAAACTAATTCTCAAGAAGCTCGGATTGATAAACATATTGATCAACAACAGAAACGCAAGAAATGCAATGGGGATAAACAATCTGTGTTTGATAAACGCTGTAAGAATCGATACCAAACGGCCGGTATCCGGTTTTTTATTTATTTTGGACATTTTGATTTACTCCCCCCGCTATGGTATACATTATTTTATCCTGTGTCATATTATCACCCTTTAGCTCTCCAACTACATACAGGTCACGCATTACGATCAGTCTGGAGCAGGTACGCAACATCTCCTCAATCTCGGACGAAATGAAGGTGATACTCATACCCTCGGAGGCAAGCTTCAGCACCAGCTTTTGAATCTCGACCTTCGTACCAATATCAATTCCGCGTGTCGGCTCATCGAGAATAAGGTAATCGGGATGAGTGAGTAACCAACGGGCAAGAATTACCTTTTGCTGATTTCCCCCGGATAACGAGTTGATCGGAGTATCCGCCGAAGCGGTTTTTATGCCGAGCAGGCTGATATACTCATCAGCAAAGGCTTGCGCCTGAGCCTTACTAAATGGCTTAAAGAAGCCATTCATTACCTGCAGCGCGAGTATGATATTCTCCCGGACTGACAAATCGCCAATAATCCCGTCTCGTTTCCGGTCCTCAGATAGATATCCAATTCCCTTCTTCATGGCTTTTATGGGAGATGTAATACTGACATTCTCCCCTTTGATTTTCAACTTGCCTTTTATCACCTTGTCTGCACCGAAGATTGCACGCACACACTCACTTCGACCAGATCCAAGCAGTCCGGCAAAGCCTGTTACCTCTCCCTTGTAAGCAGCGAAATTAAACGGCTTTATTCCGGAAGTACTTGCAAGCTCTTCCGTTTCAATGATTACGTCTTTCGATTCACCGATGTCAGATTTCGCTTGCGATTGTATTTCAGCCAAATCACCAAGCTCCTTACCCATCATTTTGGCAACCAGCTCCACCCTGGGCAAATCCTTAATTTGATATTCTCCTACCAGCTCACCATTACGCAAAACCGTGATTCTATCGCATAACTCGTATACTTGATCAAGAAAATGGGTGACAAAAATGATGCCTACCCCTCTGCCCTTAAGTTCACGCATCAGTGTGAACAGCTTAGCAACCTCCTGTTCATCAAGCGATGAGGTGGGCTCGTCAAGGAGCAGCACCTTGCAGTCCAAATCCACGGCACGGGCAATCGCCACCATCTGTTGAACCGCTATTGAACAGTTTGACAACTGCATTGTTGCCTTTGCCGGTATCCTTAAGCCCTCTAGAATACTATCTGCCCTTTTATTGTTCTTCTTCCAATCAATGAACAAATCAGTGGTTCTTCCAATAAATAGGTTCTCGGCAACTGTCAGATTTGGGCACAAGGTGATTTCTTGATATACCGTGCTTATCCCAAGCTTTTGTGCTTCCTGAGGCGACTTGATAGAAATATGCTTATCCGTTCCTTTAATACAGACTTCACCGGCATCCTTAGCGTAAACTCCGGTCAAAACCTTAATCAAAGTTGACTTTCCGGCACCGTT
Source organism: Bacillota bacterium (assembly GCA_023415475.1). Classification (GTDB taxonomy): domain Bacteria; phylum Bacillota; class Clostridia; order Lachnospirales; family Lachnospiraceae; genus Mobilitalea. The sequence goes on from JAEZKL010000125.1 coordinate 4,561, forward strand.
TTCGCCCATTAGCGCATGGATTTCACCTTCACGTAAAGTGAAATCAACATTTTTCAAGGCTCGTACACCGGGAAAGCTTTTATAAATATTTCTCATTGTAAGTACTGTGTCCTGCATAGTAATAATACTCAAACCTCCGTTCAGGTATGATATTAAAAACCATCCGCTTCGCAGATGATTTTTAATCAAGTATTTTGACATCTCTATCATTTCCATGATTAGATAAATGCGCGGTGCTGGAATCTGCGAACAATATCCACATACTCGGCGCCGCGCATATAATCATAGTTTTACCTTATTTTGTTGTTGAAAACCGACAGATTTTCAACAGAATCGTTTCCTCTATTAATGAAAGCCAGCCTTGCAGGTTCATTAAAAAAGTATTCAAAAAAGTCAGCTCCGCAAACATTTTATGAATCATGTATTAAAACCATCAACTTCGCAAATGCTTTTTAATCATGGATACAAAAAAGTTAGCTCCGCAAACTTTTTGTATCATTTATTAATAGGAACGTGCATCAACAATGTCTTGGGTGATGGTTGCACAGTCAAACATTTCCTCATCAACGTAGGCATCCTTCGCTACGGTCTCACCGGCCTCAAGAGAGTTAATCAGCTTAACAATACGGGGACCATGGAGAGGATTACACTCAACATCAAGGTTGAATTTGCCTGCAAGAACCTTCTCAAGAGCCCACTTGTTAGCATCAAAAGCGATAACCTTTACATCGCCATCCTTGCCATATGTAATACCGGCAGCATCCATAGCGTCGCAAGCGCCGCGAGCCATATTGTCATTCTCAGCATAGACAACATTGAATTTTGTTCCGGAGGCGATAAGATCAGCAACTGCCTGCTTTGCAAGAGTTTCATCCCAGCCCTTCATATTTTGGTTGAATACGATTTCCCAGCCGTTTGCCTTGGCACCGTCTTCAATTGCTTTGGAGCGGCCAAGCTGAGCGGAAGAACCGGTATCGCCACCAAGTACAACAATCTTATTCTCAGGAAGTGTCTGGCTCTTTAACCAATCAACAGCCTTGTTTCCCTCTGCTTCGAAGTCGGAGCAAACCATTGCTGTATAAAGATCTTCCGACAGTTCAAGCTTACGGTCAGCCATAATAAAGGGAATTCCTGCTTCCTTAGCAGACTTTGCTACATCTTCCCAGCCTGCTGACTGAAGTCCTAATACAACTAGATAATCAACCTCTTCCTGTATGAGCTGCTGTGCCTGAGAAATCTGTTTAGCATGGTCACCCTCACCAAATACCATTTTTGTCTCAAAACCAGCTTCTGCAAAAGCTTCATTGAAGGATTTTGTGTTCGCTGTACGCCAGTCAGATTCATTTGCATTTGTCTGAACAATTCCTACGACAACCTTGCCATCAACGGCATCAGTAGCTTCAGTTGTTGCTTTTTCTGGAGCCTTTGTTGCTTCTACATTGTCCGAGCTTGTGCTTGTATCAACTTTCGTGCCACATGCAGTAAGTGATAAAACAAGTGTTAATGCCAGGAATAAAGAAAATAACTTTTTCATGGGTATCTCCTCCATATTTTTTACTCATAATATTGAGTATTATTGTAAGTACAAGTATACGTAATTCATATGCTTAAAAATACGGAGAATATTCCTGTCTTTGTATATATTTTTACTAACTTTTTTTTATTTTATTTTTTGGTTGATTTTTTTCCATATTTTGTTTGTTTTTTTACGATTGTCTTTTATTTTCACTCTAGTAGCTACGCCCAATCCGATCGATTGCTGCATTTTTTGCTTCAAATACCTTTCCCTCCACATAGGATACCTTAGGAGCTTCGTCCCCTTTTTCTAATCGCTCTATTATCTCTGCAATCAGTTGTCCCTGTAAAGGATTACATTCAATGTCTACATTGATCAATCCGGCTTCCATCCTATCAAAGGCCTCCGATACCGCATCAAAGGAAATGACTTTGATCTTACCGTTTACCCCACAGGTTAATCCGGCTTCTTGTATTGCCTCTATGGCACCAAAGGTCATATCATCGTTTTGTGAAACCAAAATATCAATATCATCAAATTCCTGTATAAACTTCTCCATTACTTCCTTGCCCTTTGCCTTGGTAAAATCACCATTCTCATGTGCAAGAATATTCCAGTTTTTATGCTGTTTGGCTATATCATAGAAGCCATTGGAACGTCCAAGCTGAGCCGTTGAATTTAAGGTGCCCTCAAGGACAACGATATTTACGATATCCGTTTTTTGTCCATTCTCCTCCGGCGATGCTGTTTCTTCCGATAAGGCTTCATTCTCCTGTGTAGCATTATCCTCTACTTTTTGCTCCTCCAGATATTTTTCCAGCCACAGCCCTGCCTTCCTGCCCTCTGCATACTTATCAGTACCCACGCTAGCTACATAAAGACTTTCATCCTCCGTATCAATCATACGATCCACAATAATAACCGGAATGCCTGCTTCCCTTGCTTCCGTGAGCACCGTATCCCATCCGGTTTCCGTTACCGGGGCTATTACAATATAATCTACCTCCTGAAATATAAAGCTCCTTACATCCTTTATCTGATTTTCCTGACTCTGCCTACCATTCGAAAAAATCAGCGAAAATCCATTCTCTTTGATAAGAGCATTCTGTATGGATTTCGTATTTGCTGTACGCCAGTCTGATTCAGAACCGAGCTGAGAGAAGCCCACAATGATCAAATCAGAATCAACATCCTCTGTGTATTCAGATTCGTTGTTTTGAAGGTTTAGTGGCGTCTTCAGACTGCAACTGGCAATTAGTATCAACCCAATAAAGATAATCCATAATATGATTTTATAATTTTTATTCATATCCTACCTCAATTCGCTCATTCTCCATCGGTCTGGCCGGAATTTTGATTATTATATCTGTACCTTCTCCCTTTTTACTTTGTATATCGAGTCCATACCCATTACCATAGTTCAATTTAATGCGTTTATTGACATTTGCAAGTCCAAAACCGGTGCTCTGCCTGCTACCCGGCATCTCAACTTCTGTTCGTAAAGCATTTAACTCCTCTTCGTCCATTCCTATTCCATTATCGATTACATGGAAACAGATGACCTCATCCATTATTTCACCTGTTACCGTTATTTTCCCTCTTGCCCTTAACATTTTAATACCATGATATAGAGAATTTTCAATAAGTGGCTGTAACGTCATCTTTAAAATCTGATATCCGTACAGCTCTTCCGGGATACTAATCTCATAATCCAGAATATCTTTATACCTGGACTGCTGTATCTGCAGATAGCTTTTAATATGTATTTCCTCTTCACGAATCGTGATGAAATCTTTACCCTTACTCACAACAATCCTGAAAAATTCAGAAAGAGATACGACGATATCGATTGCTTCTTTATTCCTACTTCCTTCGATCAGCCATATTATTGTATCTAATGTATTATATAAAAAATGAGGATTGATCTGCGTTTGCAGAAGCTTTGATTCCATATGCCTTAAGTTCTCCTGTTCCAGCTTGATGCTTTTCACCTGCTGTTCCAGTTTGAAAGCCATATCGTTAAAGCTATCGGATAATATCGACAATTCATCATGATTTTCACAGGTTGTCCTCGTTGTAAAATCTCCCTTCGCTACCAAAGCAGTCTTATCGCATAGCATCCTAATTGGTTTTGTAATACTATCTGTAACAAGAATGTTAACCAAAACGGATGCAATAATAATGGATGCTAATGCTACTATCATAGTCACGATAACCTTCGTTACCTGCTCATTAAGATTCTGCCTTATCTCTTCAAAGTTTTGTGTTTCATAATAAATATAATACTGGATTTCTTCCTGAAACAATTCGGTCAGAATATAGATATCAGATTCCAGCATTTCTATATTTTCTTCATAGTGGCCTGTCTGCTTCAGATTATCACGAATTTCATTAATTCTATCCTCCAGGGTATTAAGATTAAGTAGAATACGTTTAATCCAATCGAGACTTTCTCTGCTCGAGGTTATCTTCTGCAGATTAGTAAAACTGTCTCTTGCAGCTTTAATCAGCTTATACGGATTTTTTAAGTCATTATTATCATTAATGGATTCGAAAGTTTCTGCTTCCACCACAATTTTATACATGCTTTCGTCCATCTCCTCTTTAAAATTGAGGTTATAATTATTAGCGGAAGTAATCCTTCGTACTATCGCATCATATGCCGTGCTATAATTATGCAGAGCCGCTATCTGATAAACCGATAGAATAATCATTGGTATGATGATAACAGCTGCTACCAGGAAGAGCTTCAGCCTTAAGGGATATTTGATTGGTTTTCCGTTATTATCGTTTATCATACTTCACCTTTACCTTGTAACCGGTATTCCGACGGTGTACAATTCTGTGTCTTTTTAAATATGTAACTGAAATAGTGGGAATCCTGATATCCTACTAATAACCCAATCTCTGTGATTTTTTTGCTCGAACATCTTAAATAATCTTTCGCTTTCTCCATACGGAGCTCTGTCAGATATTCGATAAAGGTCATCCCGGTTTCCTGATTGAAAAGTGAGCTGAAATAATTGGGGCTGACATTCACCGTAGCTGCAACCTTATCCAGAGAAAGATCACTCATTGCAAATTTAAGATGCATATATTCCTTTGCTTTTTCGATAAGGCCGGCATATCTTTTCTGGCTGTTCTTATTACGCAGATCTATTGCATTCTTCAGTGTTAATTTATAGAATTCACAGGCCTCCAGGTCAGAAAGCTGATCAATGACACTATTCATGCTCTTAAGGCTGTTATCTATCTTTTCTTTTGGGTACTTAAGATCTTTAAGGAATTTCATGATAACAGAATATCCATCCATTATGATATAATGCCGAAAAAGAGCTGAACTCATAGCATTGGAGCCGAATCCGTCAAAATAGCTATCTACAAATTCATCAACATCATGTACGGTACCCCTCTTCAAGAAATCTTCCAATAAATTTCTGTCAAGCTTCTCAAGCTTTAATTCACTGACATTAATCTGATTGCCTATCTGTGCCCTAATATTACGCACGTCATTATATGATAAAAACTGATCTTTGCTTTCAAAGTGACGCAGGGAAAATGCACTGTTAGCATCAAGATAGGACTGCTGTAGATCACGGACACGATGAACACATCGACCAATTCCGCCAAAATAATGTACCTTATCATCACAGATACGAATTAATAAATTGCACAGCTCCTGGGTTAATGCATTAATCTGTAATTCATTTTCGCCCAGAAGGATAAAAGCCCATCCATCCATACCACGTTCAAATACTTTTATGTCAGGAAATCTCCTTAGCGCTTGCGTCATGCTTGTTTCACATTGTACTATTTCATTCGAATATTCGTACATATCCTCCTGTACCTTGAATTGAAACAGAAAAACGCAAAAAACACTTGCAACCATATTGATCCCAAGTTCCTCTTCCTGTTCAATAATCTGTGAAAGTGACAATTTCCCGCTGACTAAGGCATGAAAAAAATCCTTTCTTTTTTCACCTTGCTTCTGATAAACCAAAAGCTGATACTGTTCCAGTATCTGTTTTTCCTTCCGTTCCTTTTCAAGTGCTGAGGCAGCATTTTTAACGGAAGCTACCAATTTAACCGCTGTTACCGGTTTAAGCAGATACTCGCTGACGCCGATATCAATTGCTTGTTGCGCATATCCAAAATCGCTATATCCACTGATAATAATGATTTTCAGCAGTGGCATTTCCTTTTTTAATAATTTACTTAACTCAAGACCGTCCATGAACGGCATTTTAATATCAGTAATCAGAATATCCGGCTGTTCCTTTATAATCATCGGATAAGCCAATTCACCGTCACTTTCATCCCCGACTATTTGAAAGCCCTCTTCTTCCCAATGAATATTGTTCTTGATACCTTCTCTGATTACAATTTCATCTTCCACTAAAAAAACCTTATACATAATTCGCCTCCAAGTGCTGAGAATAAATGCTTGCATTCTAAGGACTATTTTAAATGTTTCCATTGGAACGACCCAATGCAGACTCGAAAATCCGCAGGATTTTCGAGTCTGTTCTGAATAGTTACATTAATCATTATCTGTATTTATAATCAGGTCGATTGTAGAGACTTTAACTTAACTCAGTAGGTTTATATTGGTAATAAACTAATCATATCATAATATTAGTTATTTTTGTGAAATTTTTCTAGTGTCTCATTTTTCCGAAGGTACTTAGAAACTAACGACTTTCAATTTATCACTAATAACATAAAAAAAATCTGGGATCTCAGTAAGTATAAATACTGAAATCCCAGATTTTTATCCACAAGATTAATAACCTATTCTCTCTCTACTCATTTCTATTCCTCCAAACTTATGTTGTTTTGATAAGTCACATAAGTGTGACCGACACCGAAAGTAATAGCTGCAATTACAAGAAACCAATGATGCAATGTTAAACCACTTATTAGGAATATGCAGGTTGGTATGATTGCAAGTGCCATAGCCTTGGATAGAGATTGCTTCTTAAAATAAAGTACCCAGATTATCAAATATGCAAGCAAAAGTGTTCCATCTCCAATTGCATAAATGAGCATTGCAAAAACATTCGGAAATCCAAACTTCCAGATTCCTAAAGGGAAGAACATCAAAAATAGGGATGCAAATCTACCAATCTGTTCAATAAAATTTATCACCTTATTTGTACATTTGTTCTCTGCATTACGAAAATGCATTGCATAAATGATATTAGGAATCAGCATTATTGTTACAATAGCTAACCCAAAAAAGTTAATCCATCCAAATTCCATTTCACACCTCAATCAAATACTCATTGCTTACAGGCATTTAATTTAACATCCGCTTTCTTAGACAACCGGATTCTTTATTAATTACTGCCTACGAATTGACTCCTATACATCTCGGCATAGAAGCCGCCATGCTTTAAGAGTTCCTCATGTTTTCCTTTTTCTATGATTTGACCATCCTTCATAACAAGTATCAGGTCCGCACTTTTTATCGTTGAAAGCCTATGTGCGACAATAAAGCTGGTTCTTCCTTGCATCATATGTGCAAATGCATCCTGCACACGAATTTCTGTGCGGGTATCAATCGATGAAGTAGCTTCATCGAGAATTAACATAGGCGGAAGCGTAAGCATGATTCTTGCTATACAGAGAAGTTGCTTCTGACCTGCCGAAAGATTGCCACCCTCATGAGAAACTACCGTATCATAGCCTTGGGGCAGTTTATTTATGAAGTCCTCTGCATAGGCCTTTATGGCTGCTGCTCGGATTTCTTCATCGGTTGCACTGGGTCTTCCCATAGCAATATTGTCTCTTATTGTTCCGCTTTTAAGCCAAGTATCCTGGAGCACCATGCCATAGTTTCGCCTTAAGCTATGCCGTTTCAAATCTTTGATATCAAACCCTTCCACAGATATTCTTCCGCCATCCAACTCATAGAACCTCATAAGGAGATTGATTAACGTTGTCTTTCCGCAACCGGTCGGCCCAACGATTGCTATTCTCTGACCCGGTTTCACGTCAAGGCATAGATTCTTAATGAGTGTCTTGCTCTTATCATACGAAAAACAGACATTTTCCAGTTTAACATGTCCTTTTATATTCGATGGCAATTCTTCTGCATTATCCTCCGCAGCAATCTCTTCTTCATCCAAAAATTCAAAGATACGTTCGGCACAAGCCAATGAATTTTGGAGCTCCGTTATTACGCTTGAGATCTCATTAAATGGTTTCGTATATTGATTCGCATAGCTTAAGAAGCTTGTTAATTTTCCTATCGTTATCTTACCATTGATTGCACTAAATGCACCGAAGGTAGCAACCGCTGCATAAATCATATTGTTTACAAATCTGGTCGTAGGGAAAGATACCGATGACAGGAACACTGCTTTTGTACTGGCATCCTGAAGCCTACGATCTTTTTCTTCAAAATCCCTGCATACTGAATCATTCATATCAAAAGCCTGTACACTACTCTGCCCACTTATCATTTCTTCTACAACTGCCGTTACATCTGCTCTACATTCACTCTGCCTCTTAAAATGGGCATAGGTTCTTTTGGCAAAAAAATTCGCCACAATAATAGACAGCGGTGTCAGCACAACTACGATAAGCGCAATGTAAGGATTAATCGTAAACATATAGATCAGAGTCATCGTAATCGTAAGAATTCCTGTAAAGAGCTGTGTAAAGCCCAGAAGCAGTCCTTCTGAGAATTGGTCAACATCCGTAATAATCCTACTGATAAGACCTCCATGACTATGAGCATCTATATAAGATATCGGAAGCTTGTGAAGTTTATTAAACGCCTTCTTCCTAATATCCTTTACCACACGGTAGACCGTCCCATTGTTGATGATATCCATAAGATATTGTGATACGGTAGTGATAAGCATAGTAATACCCATGCTGATGGCGATTTTTATCACTCCGGCAAGATCGGTAACCCCCTTGCCAAGCAGAAGATCCACTGCATTTCCAATAAGAACAGGCATATAAAGAGTTGTGGTAACTACGCTAATAGCCAAAAGCAGGCTCAGAATGCACCTCCACAGATAGGGTCTGATGAGCTTTATAACACGAAGAATTATTTCTTTTTTATTGTTATTCATTCTTACATTGGATTTATTCATGTGCAACCTCCTCCAGCGAGAGCTGTGACAGGCAGATTTCCTTGTATACCTCACAGTTTTTTATCAGCTCCTCATGCTTGCCAAACCCTACCATTCGTCCATTATCTAAAACGAGAATTGCATCGGCATACATGACGCCGGAAACACGCTGAGAGACATTAATAACAGTAATATCCTTGCTCATACCGGAAAGCTCTTTTCGTAAAGCAGCCTCCGTTACAAAATCCAATGCTGAGGAAGCATCGTCCAATATTAGTATATTGGGCTTGTGAACCAACGCTCTTGCAATCGAAAGTCTCTGTTTCTGACCACCGGAATAGTTTCTCCCCAGCTGTTGGACTTCTGTGGATAATCCATCCTCTTTTGCTTCAATAATATTACCGGCTTGAGCCATAGCAGCTGCCTTCATAAGCTCAGCATCACTTGCATTCTGATCTCCCCAGCGAAGATTAGAGGCAATTGTTCCCTTAAATAATCGAGTGTTCTGTTCAACAATACCTATGGTTCTACGAAGGGAACTTAAAGAATAATTCTCTATGTTCTCACCGGCTATCATAACCTTGCCGCTGGTTGCATCATAGAATCTCGACATCAGTTTGATTATTGTACTCTTACCGGAACCAGTTCCTCCGATAATTCCAAGGGTTTCTCCCGGTTTAACCCTAAAGCTGATATCAGAAATCACCTCGTGTGAACTGCCCGGATACGCAAAGCCCACATTGCAGAATTCGACCGCCGGTACAGTAGTGTCATCCGTAAGCCTGTCATACACTTTACGGGCATCCTGTATTCCTTCCTTCATCGTATTGGTTAGTGCAAAGACTTCATTAATCCTCTTTGCTGAAGCAGATGCCTTAGACATGAGTATAATGACATTTGCAAATTTAATCAATTCAGCAAGAATTTGCGACATATAATTAATAAGTGCAACTACTTCACCCTGGGACAACGTTCCAGTCTGTACATCAAGCGATCCTTTTCGTAAAATTACAATGATGCCCATATTGACCACAACATAAGTAAGCGGATTCATTAACGACGAAACACGACTGGCATGAATCTGTTCCTTGGCAAGATTTTCATTTGCAGCATCACTTAACTTAATCTCCTCCTGCTCACGGCTGAATGCTCTTATGATCCGTACTCCCATAAGATTGTTTGAGCAGTCATCCAACACTACATCCAGTTTCTTTTGAACTACCCGAAATAATTTGATGTTCTTATTCATGATAATAGCTACAATTATGCTTAGTAAAATTATAACGCAGCCGAAGATTACCGTTTCTTCTCTCTTAATGGTTGCGGCCATGATGAAAGCACCTAATACGATAAGTGGTGAGCGCAGTACTAATCGAAAGGTACGATTCACACCATCCTGAACCTGGTTGGTATCATTGGTCAGCCTTGTAATCAAAGTTGCCCGGCCGATCTTATCAGTCTCATACAAAGGCAAATTCATCACATGCCTGAACAAACTATCTCTCAGAGCAGTTCCCATACCTATCGCTGCTTTGGCAGAAAAATACTGTGCAATGATAGATGAAACCCATCCGAAAACGCCAAGCATTACCATAGCAATGCACATCTTAATGATATATTCATCGTCTTTATTACCGATTCCTACATCAATGATTTCGGCAACGATAATCGGAACCAGTAATTCAAATATGGCTTCCAAAGATTTGAAAAAAGGGGCCATTACAGCCTCGGCACGATAGCCTTTTAAGTATTTAATAAGTTTTATCATCTAGTTCATCCTTCTTAGTATATTATGTTCTTTATTAATGGTTAAATCTCAATTGAACTAATCACCTCCATCAATCTTCCTCCCATTTCCCTAAGAGGGGGATAAATAAAAAACCATATAAGATATTATCTTCTATAATATCTTTGTGCGTCCCCGCCATACTGAAAAGTTAGTTATACCGGAGGTTACACTTCATGGTTTTTTTGTTCCTCTATATCATACTAACGTAGCCTTTAATAACTTATATTATTCTAAAGTTAACATACTTTTCGATATAATGCAATCCTTCAGAAACAGCCGTATCTGGTATCTCCAAATACGTTTGCCATAATTCGTACACATGTCTCAAAACCCAAAAACAACCATGACCTTTCACATAAATTCTGCAAAATAGTCATGGTTTTTTATCGCCATATTACGGCAGTATAATTTCTCATTTATTTAAACTTACATTTATTGCTGCCTTTTCCTTGGCAAATAAAAATTCAATATACTTTACTAATACATATATAATTAAAACAAAGGCCACAGCTTCTTGAAACTTTATTAAGTATTTTAATGCTGTTATTACATGACCGGATTTTATTAAAAATCCATTTGTAAGTTTCATACATATACCGCTTATAACAAATGGAAATGTAAATGCTGAGTAGCTCGGATAGAACTTTATCCTTAAAAGCTTAAACATGAGAAATATAACTATTGTATACATAATAAGTGATAATGCCATTAAAAAATAAAGGATTGCCATATTTTTCATTTCAAAAGAATTCATATATCCCGCTAAAAGCAGGCTGGCAGGTGCTGCAAATATTGCGAGGCTTGGCAAAGCCGGCTCTGGTATCTCCTTAATCTTTATTACTCTGTAAAGAATTATTCCTAAAAGTACCAGATAAGTTGCTAACCCAAACCAAAAGACTAATTTACCGATCGCGCTCAACTGAAACATCGGACCTGTTACGCTTGCAACAACAATACCGACATAAACGATAAACCAGGATGGAAACACCTGCTTAATTTTAAATTTTAGTACATACTTTTTTGTAAACCATATCATCAGTATGACATGAAGTGCAAGCCCAATAATCCAAATTATGAGCGCAGCTATCTGTGAAAACGGCTTTATGTAAGTTGCTAATAACATAATTGTCATAGAAAATGTAGGAAATACACTCGCTACTAAAGGGTTATCCAAAGCAATTACAATATCTTTAGGATATTTGATCATCTTTGCTATCATTAGAACAAATAATATCGCTGATAATACACCAAATATACTGCGATAAACTTCCCCATATGATTGAATCAGGTTTCCTAATGCAGCTAAACCAAGCATAAGACCGGTTGCTGGAACAGGATATTTTTTTAGAATTTGTGTCATAGATAACATCTCCTTAATAATTATGCATTTCATTGTATCTTCCTTCACTATTTTAAGTTAGGGAACGATAAGTAAATTATATAAGAAGAAGCGTATCCATACAACTTCTTCTTCGTAAGTATACGCTCCATCATATTATATTCATCCGTTCATTTATACAAGTCCTTGCTTCTCAAATAATCTTTCAAACTCTGAATGTGCATGCTTTATGACACTTTCTTCAAACTCCTGGTAGGCATTAATAAAGGCAATCCCTCTTTGTGTAAGCTTTGTGTTTCCTCCTTTACTGCCTCCTTGCTTTCTTTCAACCATCGCATATTCGAGCTTCTCCTCCAATTCATTAATTATAACCCACGCTTTACCATACGAGAGTGCCATCAAATCACACGCTTTACGTACCGATCCGGTAATGCCGATCAAATAGAGTAAAAGCTTTGCTCGAGAATCAAAAAACGTCTTCTCTTTTTCTATATATATCTTAACAAACGAATTAAGAATAGATCGGTTATGTACAGCCAGCCTTGCCTGAAGCTGTTCTTCACCATGAACACTGAGAATAATACCCTCGTCATCCACCGAAACCCTTTGGCGTTCTGACTCTATACTTGAAATTGCTCCGCGCATTCCATCATTTCCATCATAGGAAAATATCTTATCTATTATAACATTATTCATCACGATCGGGTGACCGCCTATTCCGTTATAGGAAGGTGTTACAATATTCGAATTACAGTTTATCAGATTTTTAAGTGTACTTGGAGTAAACATCGGAGCATTAACCGGTGTAAACACTATTTTATCGCACTTATCCTTCAAGAAATCCATCCCTATCTTCGCTGACTCGAACAGCTGTGGTTTCTCGAAATGCTCATGTCGGATAAAAATTAATCCATGAGGTGCAAGCTGATATTTAATTTCATCCTCATTTGCTCCGGTAATTATAACAATGGGGAAAACACCCGCCTGCTGATAGGTTATGACGATCCTTTTGATAATAGGGATAGAGCCAATCTGCAGCAGGGGTACGGCATCTTTTTTGCTAGCTGCGGCAATGATTCCACCAACATGGCTTTTATACATAGCTATCACCTTCCTATAATTAATTCAACTTTGCCTATGAAAACTGAAAAGTATCAGGCATCTTTTTGCAGTTAATGATTTACTGTTACTTTCATGCGAATCATATTATATCATAGTTTACAATAAGTGAGAACGGTAATCATCAAGCATACGAGCAACCTCTCTTCGAGAAGAACTTGCAATTCAGAAAAAGAATCACTTATAATTGCACTGTAGAACAAAAAATTGGTGGAGGTATACTATGAAGCCGGATAAGATTAAACAAGTAAATAATGAAGAAACTCTTAATGGGGTACAAACGAAAGCTGAAGAGCTATTTAGAAGTGGCACTTTCTTTTGCAGTGAAGCTGTAGTTCAAACTATTAATGAATTTTTAGATAAACCATATGCAGAGGATGTCGTTAAGCTGGCCAGCGGCTTCCCGATAGGTATGGGGAAAGCAGGCTGTTTATGCGGTGCTGTTTCAGGTGGGCAAATGGCCCTTGGCATGGTCTATGGACGAGTAGAAGGCGAACCTATGCAGGATAGAATGTTTGAACTATCGAAGGAACTTCATGATTACATTAAGGAGGAATACAACTCGACCTGCTGCAGAGTAATAACTAAGGAATGGGCCGGAGACAATTTTAAAAGTCCCGAAAGGAAGAATCACTGTATAACGATTACCGGAAAAGTTGCAAGATGGGTCGCAAATAAAATGATAGAAGACGGAAAGATATAAATTTTCAATTATCCAAATAGATGTTCATTAGTAAAGGGACGGGATTCATAAGAATCCCATCCCAACTATTGGCACAGAGTCGAATATAACAGATGAGGAATGTTGTTAAGTGAAGTTTGTTTCTCAATTGCACCGATATTATATGCTACTTTAGGCATGCCATACACTACGGATGATTTTTCGTCCTGTCCTATAGTTCTTGCACCCTTGCGTCTCATAGAAAGCAAACCTTTAGCCCCATCATATCCCATTCCGGTTAGTATAACTCCAATGCTATTGCTACCCGCTTCTTTTGCCACCGATTCAAAAAGGACGTCAACAGAAGGACAATGTCCGTTTACCTTTTCGCCTTCAAAACATTCAACACAATATCTTGAACCTTTTCTTATTATTTTCATATGTTGATCGCCAGGCGCTATCAGTACAGTGCCCGTTTCTACAAAATCGCCTGTCCGAGCTTCTTTTACATTTAAATTGGTAGAATTATTTAATCTTTCAGCAAACATTCGAGAAAAATTAGGTGGGATATGCTGTACTATAACAATTCCAGGTAAGTTTTGGGGTAACTCCTTTAGAATACGAAAGATTGCTTCTGTTCCTCCGGTTGAGGCCCCAATTGCGATGATTTGATTGCTAACCGTTTTTAAAGTACTATATATTTTATTTTCTGGATTTTCTGGATTTTCTGAATTCGAATTTGCTATCTTCGACACCGATGCAATTTTCACCTTTAGTATCAACTCATGAATGAAGTTTTCTACACTTTTTACCGAGCTGACATCAGGCTTACCAACAAAATCAACAGCGCCGGCGTTCATAGCATCAAATACGACTCCGCTAACAGAACTAACAACAATCGTGGGCAACGGATATTGCGGCATAAGTCTTTTAATAAATTCAATTCCATTCATTTTCGGCATCTCGATATCACAGGTCATTACATCTGGTTCATATTTAATAATTTTATCCCTAGCATCGAAGGGATCATTTGCTGTAGCAACAACTTGTATATTTAAATCAGAAGAAAGTCCTTTCGATAATACCTCTCTAAACACAATACTATCATCGACTATTAATACTTTTACTTTTTTTCTAATCATAACACAATCACCTCACAGCAATTTATTAAAGTTATTTTTCATTAATCGTACAATTCATTATTCCTTCCTATAAACAGAGGGCATAATATACTTAAATCTTGTCTCATCACGATTGATTGTTTCCGCATGACCAATAAATAAATATCCACCATATTCCAACGAATCATAAAATTTATTAATCAAACCATTTCTTGTATTAGAATCAAAATATATCATTACATTCCTACAAAAGATCACATGAAATTTCTGTTTAAATGGAAATGTTTTTTCCATTAAATTAAATTTTCTAAATATAACTTCATTTCTGATTTTATCTGTTAGGATAGACTTTTCGTTATCTAATTTTTTTAAGTAATTAAGTTTCCATTGAGATGGTAAATTCGCTATTTTCTCATTACTATAAATACCTCTGGTAGCTTCCTCAAGAACTTTACTGGATATATCCGTGGCCAAAATCTTCGTATCCCACCACATTTTTTCTTTTCCAAAAAACTCATCAATAACCATTGCCAGGGTATATGGTTCTTCCCCAGAGGAACAACCTGCACTCCATATTCTTAAGTCTTTATTCTTTGCAACATTAACTAGATAAGATAACACCTTATCTCTAAAATAATAAAAATGGTTATCTTCTCTCATAAAAAAAGTGTGGTTTGTTGTAATTTTGTCAATTAGTGTTGTAACAGCCTCACCTGTTTTATCTGATAAAACATACTTATAGTATTCAGAGAAATCTTTAAAACCTTTCTGAAACAGTACATTTTGCAGTCTTCCGGTTACTAATGACAGTTTTTCTTCTTTTAAATTAATACCATAATGGGAATGGATATATTCAGATAGTAGTCCGAACTCTTTATTTGTAATAGGTATCATCACATCACCTGCCAATAGTAAGTTTTGTATAAACCCTTCATATAAATACCTGATTAATTTTTTTGTTATAATATTGTTTTATATATTCGTATCGGATTGATAAAGCCATCGAATCCGATACGAATATTTACTCTTTGATTTATTGCTGATTAACTGCAAATATATTCACAACTAATTTTTATTTAATGGGAATTTACTTATACAACTTGTAATTAATACTTTCCAAACTCTTGATCACTTAATGAAATTTTATACTTGGAAGCAGCAGCTTTACCCTTTGCTTCTGATTTGTAGCTTATATTTTGATTCTTATTTTTCGTCATGTTATCAAGCATATTTAGAACTTCTGGGTTAATTTCATCATATCTATGCTTAGTTGTTACATTTTTCTTCAGCTTAAATTTCCCAACCATTTCCTTCAAAAGCTCAGCTTGACTTAAAAGCTCCTCACTAGCTGCTGCACTTTCTTCTGCAGTTGATGAATTCGTCTGCACTACATCTGAAACCTGCATAATACCCTGATTTATCTGACCAATGCCTGCTGCCTGTTCGTTCGATGCAGTTGCTATATCATTCACCAGGTTAGCTACCTTTTCGATACCACGTACTATCTCATTTAGAGATTCAGCCGTACTATTTGCAATCTTTGTTCCACCTTCTGCCTTCTTAATAGAACCTTCAATCATTTCGGTAGTTTCTTTTGCAGCATTTGCAGAACGTGCTGCAAGTGTTCTTACTTCTTCAGCCACTACTGCAAAGCCTTTTCCATGTTGTCCTGCCCTTGCAGCTTCTACAGCTGCATTCAGTGCTAAAATGTTCGTCTGGAAGGCGATATCATCAATAACCTTTATAATCTTTGATATATTATTGGATGAATCATTAATCTCCTCCATTGCCATAAGCATTTCCTTCATCTGGCTATTACCCTGTGTAGCATTTACTTTGACGTCTATTGCCAACTCATTCGCTTTATCAGCATGTTCTGCATTCATTTTTGTCTGTGAGGATATCTCCTCTAACGAAGCAGTAAGCTCTTCAATAGAGCTAGCCTGTTCGGTAGCTCCCTGGGAAAGTGACATACTAGAGTCGGATACTTGCCTTGCTCCCGTTGATACCTGTTCTGACGCAATATTGATGTTGGTCATTGCTTCATTCATATTGTCTGCCATTTTTCTGAATGCCTGTGCAAGCATACCTACTTCATCTTTCGCGTTGATATCGATCGTAACATCAAGATCACCATCTGCAATCCTTTCAGAGATAGTTAAAAGTCTATTTATAGGCTTTCTAATTGATGAAGATACGAAAATTCCGAGAAATATGGATATGGACACCCCTACGAGCAATATGATAATGCTCTTTATTATCGCTTGATTTGAAACGGCTGTATTTTCATCTGATGTGTTTTTAGCATGCTCAACCTTCAATACCTTTAATTGATTTATGACACTATCTAATTCTTTTCTAACAGAATCTCCTTCCCCTTTCTCGAGTGCCATAGCCTGCGCTTTATTACCCGCTTTGACCTCATTAATTATATTAACAACAATCTTGTCATACTGTTCTTTATAACTTCGAATATCCTGAGCCACTTTCCTCGTTTCATCTGTTAAGAGCGTCTTTTCCACTTCACTTAAATTCGTTTCAAACTCCGCAATCCTCTCATTAATTCTACTTTCATAATCTGCAATTTCTGCATCAGTATCAGCTAATAATATATCTTTAACATTTCCACGCTGTCTTTGGTATGATTCTACAACAATAACTAAATCACCCAGCGGTACTGTCATACTGTCATAAAGTAAATTGTCAAGAGCTTCAGCTTGCTTTATATCAATAATACCTACAATACCAATTACACCTGCTAAAATCGCTACGATTAAAAAAGAAATAACAAGTTTGACACCAATTTTCATATTATAATACCATCTCATAAGATAGTTCTTCCGATGTAATTTTTATAATGTTACGCTTAAATCTTCTAATTCTTCTTCTGTAAGCAGCTTTTCACAATCCAGTAATAGTTTTACATCATTTCCAACTTTGCCGATATTTTTTATGTACCTATTGTTATAGCTTTTGTTCATTTGGGGTGGTTCAACAATATCCTGGTCTGGAATTGTTAGCACCTCAGAAACACCGTCAACAACGATACCCATCGATATATCCTTAATGTCAACAACTATCACACAAGTCCGATCATTGTATGCCTTTGATTCCTTTTTAAAACGGACCCTAATATCCATAACAGGAATGATCTTACCCCTCAGATTTATAATCCCCCTTACATGCTCTGGGAGCTCAGGTATTTCTGTAATCTCTTGAATTCCTATGATTTCTGTTACATATTTGATTTCTATCCCATAGCTTTCTTTGTCTAATGAGAAAGTTAAAAACCTACCCTTTTGAGTGTCTTCCTCAGTCTCTTTTGAATCTTCAATAATTTCTGCCATGGCTAAATCTCCTTTCCCTTAATTAATGTAATATGAATTTTAAACGTTAAGCTTACAGATTTAGCAGCGAAGCAATATCTAAAATTAAGCTAATACTTCCGTCTCCCAATAAAGTACAGCCAGCAAGTCCTCTCAATTTTCTAAATCTTTGAATATACACAGGTAAAGCCTTTACAACTACCTGCTGTTGTCCCAGTAGCTCATCTGCAAATATGCAAATAGTCTTATTATCCTGTTCCACCATTATGATAATTCCATCAATAAAATTTATTACCTCAGTTTTTATGTCATATAGCTCATGTAACCTTAATATAGGATAACATTTACCTCTTACCATAATCATTTCATTGCCATCCGGATCTGTAATAATATCCCTAGGAATTGGTCTGAAAGATTCCTTGATTGATATGGTTGGTAATGTATAACACGATCTCCCTACCTTGATATTCATTCCATCAATAATAGCCAAAGTCAAAGGAATTTTTAGCGTAATTGCTGTACCTTTGTCCACTATACTATCTACCACTAATGAACCCCCAACCATTTCAATATTCTTCGTAACTACATCCATTCCAACTCCTCGACCTGAGAATTCTGAGATATTATCCTTCGTAGAAAATCCAGGGAGTAAGATAAGGTTATAAATTTCATTATCTGACATATCTTCTTCATTCTTATAAACTAAACCTATCTCTTTTGCTTTCCGATATATTTTAGATTTATCTAGCCCTCTTCCGTTATCTTTTACTATTACTAAAACTTCACTACCGGCATTTTTCGCCTCTAAACTTATCTTGCCAACGCTTGATTTACCTTTTAACAGTCTATCTTCCGATGACTCAATCCCATGATCAAGAGAATTCCTAACAAGATGCATCAATGGATCTGAGATATGTTCAATAATATTTTTATCAACCTCGGTCTCTTCACCAATAATCTCGAGCTCTACTTCCTTACCCAGCTTTTTACTCATATCCCGTACAATTCGATGCATTTTAAGAAAGGTTGCTGAGAGAGGTACCATCCGAATTGACATTACGATATCCTGAATCTCATTAGTAATTTTGCTCAACTGCCTAGCAGCTTTTTGAAAGTTATCAATCTCAAGTCCTTTCAAATCAGGATTCTGTATCACCATTGCTTCTGAGATGACCATCTCTCCGACTAGATCCATTAACTTGTCCAATTTCGATACACTTACGCTTATAATGCTTTGCGCGGATGCAGTCGAATGATTATTTTTCACAGCATGTTCTTCGTCGGTTTTTTCAACATTTAGATCAGGTATTTCAATTTTATTGTCTAGTATTGCAGTTTGGTTTACCTTTGTAAACCGTTTAAAATCGTCTTCATTTTCCAATTGAATTAAGTTCAATTCTTTAAGAAATATGGTTTGCATAAAAAACTCATACATTTTTTCGTAAGAATAGTCCGATTTTAAATAAATTTGAAATCCTTCTCTGCGTATCACCTCTATACTGTCATCATTATCAATAATATCTTCCGGTAAATAATAAAACTCCTCTGTAATTTCTTTCATATTACGTATAATTGTATACGCGCGTATATTTTCCATTTCACAGCCTTCATCAAAATATATGACAGCTTTATATCTGTTTTTGTATAGGGTAGTTATCACTTTATCCTGTATTATATTATTAAGCTGCTTATTTTGATGTAACTCAACGCTATCCTCTGATGTACTCTTATTGTCTTTTTTTAGAGTAGACAAAAACTCCTTTAGAGAAGCGGTTAGCAGTGATGAATTCCCGTTGGTTTGGTCACCATTTTTTATCTTTTCAATTTCAAGCTTTATAAAATCAAGACTTTCAAATACAAGATCAGAAAGCTGCGTACAATCAATGCATTGTGGCTTTTCCTCACGTAAGTAGTAGAATACATCTTCCATAGAATGTGCAAGTATAGAGATATTATTAAACATCATCATAGCGGAGGAACCCTTAATGGTATGCATTATTCGAAAAATATCATTGATAGCGGTTGGTGTAAAACAGCTTCCTTTTTCACTAGATAAAATAATTTGTTCTAATTGTGCTATCAATTGTTCTGTTTCAAATAGAAACATATCGAGCATTGGTTCATTAATATACTGATTTGACATATTTATCACCTCCTTACTTTATAGATTTAATAATTTATTTAGGGTTTTTATCACATGGTCTTCTTTAAAGGGCTTTACGATAAAGGATTTTGCACCATGCATGATAGCTTCCCTCACCATCACCTCTTGCCCCATGGCAGATACCATAACAACATTTGCTTTAGAATCAAAATCTATAATTGCTTTTAATACCTCAAGTCCGTTCATCTCTGGCATCGTAATATCCATAGTGACGATATCTGGTTTTAGTACTTTGTATTTCCGCAAAGCTTCTAACCCATTTTGGGCTTCTTCTATATCTTCAAATCCATTTTTCACAAGGTAAGTTTTAATTATACTTCTCATAAAATCCGAATCATCTACTATAAGTACTTTAATCATATTAACCTCCGCAGTTTCCTTAAACTTGCTTTTTTATTATCAAACATTATCATATAAATGTATAACTCACACCAGATCAATAGATTTATAAGAAAATGATCTATCTAACAATACTAAAAACTTAAGTCATCGAATAACATGTCAAGTGTTGAAATTGTTCTTTCTTTTAAAGGGTATTTAACCTCTTAAGTTTCCACTTAAGACATATTTCACGAAAAAATCCGGATATTAATAATGATACTATTTTAACAATCTGCATCAGATCGTGTTTCACCCTAAATACCTAATCCATTAGTTATAAAAATCGTTTTTATTAAAAGACTATTTCTTTTATTTAATATATTATTTATAGGTCCAAACTCCTACCTTAGTAATTACTCCACATTATAATTGGTAAATATTACATTGTCAACAAAAAAAGAATATTGTCATAATTAGTATTTTTTTAGGTTTTTTTTATAAAAATAATTCTTTATTTCTACAGCAAAACGCACCCATCTCTGAGTGCGTTACAATAACTGAACACCTTCGGCATTTATGGAACAGTTTTCCCAAAAATGATAACTGCTCCCATGCCGTGCACACATACAGGGAGTCACGCACCTATGAGGATGCGTGACTCCCTGCAGCTAATGCTATTTAGCTCAACGATACCATTTTCTTGACAGTATCCTTCGTTTTTGCTAGAACAGTATATTCAGTTCAATTCCACCTGCTTCAGTCCTTTATATTCATCACACTCAAGGATCACTTCATATATTTCACCAATTGATCATCTTTATTTATATGATTTTCACTTATACAAGCTAATAAGATCCTTCACTAGTATTTCTCCATTTGTAAATTCAATTCTATTATTGTTTAAAAATCCATCCAATGATTGAATTGTTTTTTCAATAATAGAGATTTTCCATTTTTTATCGAAATCTATTTTTAAACTAATATAAGCTTCATTTTTTAATGGTTCAAATACTATTGAACACAAAGTTGGACTTTGAAAAGTTGTATCCTGAGAAGTTCTTTTTAAAACCTCAAAGGCTTCATTTATTCCAAAACTATGTATATTATTACAAATATATTCATGAGCACAAATATATCTGTCAGCACCACATCCGTATATTTTATCATAATTTGTTTCCTGGAAATCTCCATTTGGGAAATTAGTCATAATAATAAAATCATTATTAATTTTACTTACTATATTTGTATCATTTCCTTCTTCCAGAATAAATGCATCACCAGTTTTATCAGCGATAATAGTATGTAGCCCCAAATCTGGGAATAATGGATTTCTGGGATATGAGATTACTCTTTTATTAAGAATTTCAAAAAATTCAGATGTTTTTCTTGTTTTCTTTAGCGCCTCATCAAAAATATCAAAAGCAAACCAATCATTTTCGTCACAACTTGATTTAAAACCTGGACTATAT
>JAEZKL010000069.1 GCA_023415475.1 Bacillota bacterium
TAGCGCTAGAAAGCGTAGAGCGCGTGGAGCTTTTGCCCTACCATACGCTGGGCGTATACAAATGGGAGCAGATGGGATGCGACTACGCGCTTGCAGGCGTTCCCGCAGCTACGCCGGAGGATATCAAGAGGGCGCGGGATGTGCTGGGGCTGGACGTGGGGTTGATGGAGTGAGAGTATGGGTTTGTGATAGTCGGCCTTGGGGCAGATGGCTGTTAGGCGAGCTGTTTACATTATAAACACAATGGAAGATCGTATGCCAATAAGGGAGCCTCATATGAATAACAAATTGTTTAATTAAGGCTACCTAATTTTACTTCAATAGCAGCTGGAAAAACTCTTAGGAAGTGTTCAACCTCATTTTTCAAAAGCAGTCTAATACATCTAAGAGACTTACGGGCCCTAGAACATGCAACATATATTAGCTTCTGTGAATTTTCCCATTTTTCTTTTTTTGAATTATCAGTATAAAGTAGGGAGAAATCGTATTCATTCCAATAGAATTCTTCCATAACAACTATAACTGAATCAATACTAGAACCTTTAGTTTTATGCATAGTGATATAATCAGAATCTTCATTCAGATATCTAGCATAGTTAAGTGCGTCCGCAAACTTAATAGATTGTGAGAAAAGCGTCTCTATGAAAACTTCCTTTTTGTGGAGATTTTTATAGTAATCAAATTCTTCTTCTGATGCAACTTCAAAAGAATTCTTAATTCTGTTATAAGTATTCATCCCTTCCAAATAAAGCTGTTTAAATTTCTGATATTGAGCGTTGGAAGCCAACTCTTGCATATATTTTTCATTTGAATTAAAAGTATTCTGACAAGCTTCCGTAGGCCTAATCAGTTTATTTGATACTGCGTATTGAAACGCTTCATATATTGATAAATTTCTGTCAGCTAATAGTTTCTCGATAATATCTTGGAGTCGAATCTTGTCCTGAGCTGAATGAATAACATAACCCCCTGACCGGATAGTTTTGATTATCGGATTATAGTTTTTCTCTCTATAAAAAGTACAGATATCACAAATGTCCGATATTTGAATACGCTTTAAGTAATCATCCATTCTATCGCTAACTTCAACATATCTATCATCAAATACTTTGTAAAGGAGCTTAAATCCTTCCTTTTCAGCAATAGCTTTATTCGTCAACATCAATATTTTTGCATTTTTACACTCGCTCTTCGCTGCATTGATTAATTGGTCAACCCGTAGTGCATACTTCTCTTTGTCTTCCAGTGAACTAAACCCGTTAGGACGTTGATCACAAACGCAATAAAGGATTCTAACATCACCGTGCCTGTTCATTTCCGTTTGATACTCGCCTGTAGGCAGTTTTGCTAATGCAACTTCTTGTTTAATGTCATCCAGGCGTAAATTATTTATGAGGTTAATAACTTCATAGGAGCATCTAAAATTATCTGCTTTAGGGATTAGCACCAAATCACCAGCATCAATATATGGGTTAACATTTCCGATTCCGTCACTATAAATGGCCTGCATTGAATCACCAAACAAGCATAGAGACAATCTTTTATTTTTATCATTTTGTTTGGTAATCGCTAATAAGTCTTGAATAACTTCCAGTTTCGTGTCTTGATACTCATCAATGAATATATAATCGTATTTATCCTTAATGATTTTTCCTAGAACAGGGTAAGCTCCAAATAATAAATGAGCAACGGTAAGTAACCCATCATGACCGTATGTTAAGTCTCTTAAACTATCAAATTTAGTTTCGTTATAGTGAATTTTCGCATGATCGCTTGTTTTAACAATGTTTTCGATGTATTGATTCAAACTATCAATTTGGACATTCAAGGCATCATTATAAGAACAAGGGTTGCTGTCATACTCTCTTTTATCTGTAACCTTGTCGCAAGTCTCCTGCTTTACCAAATACAACTTATCCGCAAATTTACCATAGACTTTCTTATAGCGCTCATGTTCAGCTTTTTTATACTCTTTTTCATTATCATCTTTGCCCAACTCTAATCGCTCCATTTTAGGGATCGTAAATAGTGCTGGGATGACACATTGAATGTTCTTCTTATAGTCTTTTATAAGAGCGTGCAAAAAAGCGTGGATTGTACTAACAGGGTATCTGTCGCCAATTCGCTCTTGAATTTCTTGAACGGCAGTATTCGTATGAGTTATGCATACTACACGCGCAGATGAGGTTTGTTTAGATAAATACAAGAGTAATTCTTTGAGTGATTCAGTTTTACCGCTGCCAGCGCCACCTTGTAAGACAAAACTTCTTTGTTCATCAATACAGTCTTGACATACTTTCAAAGGATTTATTTTTTCTGTAGCCATTCTAACCCCTCCCAAATGTAAGAAGGTATTCTCCAATCCGCATTATCAACATGCGCCATGAATAGGATTGAAGAAGCAAAATCTGATTTTTTATCGATAACTTTTTGAGTCAAATCGTAAATATCCGTATTGTTATCAAATTCGTCGACACATTTAAGTCCATTGATATTTGCACATTCTTTTTTAATCTGATGTAGATTTATATTTATAAAAGCATCTTCGAAGCTTCTAGGATGGTAGTTGTTTTCATATTGCTGATAAGCGACATTGATGAATTGATTTGAGCAAGATAAGCTGTGATCGATTAATTTTTGCAGCCACATTTCAAATTCATCTTTGTCATTAATATTAGGTGCACCAAGATAATACTTAATTGTTGCATTACTAGTATTGTCTGGTGAATCTTCAACAGAGCATGTGATATATCGGATCGCCCCGGCCTTCGTTACATTCGATTTCGTAGTATCTATATCGGTAATGATAACCGTTGGGATCTGAAGAAATTCGAGAAAGTGTCTAAACGCCTTTGCGTTAGCACCAACTTGAAGAAATGAGACATTCTGCGAGGCAAGCGGAACATATTTGAAATTTTCTTTAGGATGTTCTTTAATAAATTGCTCTTCTTCATTGATTTTCTTTAAATCATATTTTGATACAAAGTAAGGCATAAGCATGTTTTCTGATACGCCTTCGATAAATATTGCCTTATCCGCAAAGAAAAGTTCCGCTGACTCTATCGTGAGATACTGCTTGAGAAACTGAAACTCTTTCGTTTCATCTTGGTACTTAACACTTAAATCTTTATAGAAATTTTTGATTTCAATATTTGTATATCCACAGGAGTCCTTCCCAATCAGCATATACCGAATATTTTCAAAAGGATGATTAGCTACGATATGTGGGGAGTGTGTTGTAATAATTGTCTGTACACCCGGGAGTTCATCCACAATTTCGCTAACTTTACGAGCGAATATATATTGGAGTTGGGGATGCGTATGTGCTTCAGGTTCTTCGATAAAAAGCAATTTTATGTCCTTATTATTAGCTATGAAAGTGCTTCTCTTGATTTCTATATTTAAAAGTAAATATAGAATGTTCATATGGCCTAATCCATTGAGGTATTCAGGAAGCTGATTCACATCACTACCATATATAACCTCAGAAGAATCATTAATTATTTCATGCGCTTTAAGATTGGATACAATCTTAAGGCCATCTAAACCCAAAAATTCTTTTGCATTACGAAGGAAATCATTAAAGAATAACTCGTAATTTGCTCCTAATTTTAAATCCATATCCTCAATTAATTTGTTTATAGCTTCAAATTTATCTGGGGAGTTAACGTTTTTATTGTTAAAAAAGCTGGTGGTTAAAGCAGAAAGAACTTTGGTACCCGTTTTTTCTTCGGAGCTGGATACACTTCTTTTTGCATGTATTATTTCGAAATCAATAAGCTTTTTTACATCTTTCAATTCTTTTTTTATTAATCGATGCCTGTTTTGCGGCTTGAGATCATCCATAGTGTCAAAAGTATAAATACATTTTTCTAAATAGTCACCGAGATATTTTTTGATGAATTTTTCTTTCGACATATTATTTGTTAGACTAATGGTCTCCAATAATTTTTCCTTTTTTACACAACACTCAAAAAGCAAATTGACATCCCGCCGTGCGGGATCTAAGTCCATGATAAACTCTGACAAATGGCAGAGATCATCGGTATCTTCATATTCAATATTTAATATAAGTTGAATTGCGAATTCAGTTTCTATCGAGTCTTGAGCAATGCTAAGAACTGCCTGTCTTTTGCACAGCGAGAAATCATTAAAATCAAAAGGTAAACCGTTCATGAATTTCTCAAATAATACAAGAAAAGAGGTCTTTCCGCTATTATTTCGCCCAATCATGAGACAAAGATTATCTTTAAAATCAAGGATGGATTGAGATAAAATTCTGAAATTTTGAACATAAATCTTATTGATATACATGCTCTTTCCCCTTATATTAATAACTTTACACCCTATGGAATACGTTTCGACAAGCAATTCAGGCTAACCGAACTCATACCTTGGTTGAATTCTTGTTCCACGTCTGATACAGATTAGTTCTGAAGCTCTAATATTCTGTAAATAAGAAAAACCTAGTATGATAATTATATGTCCTAATATATACCAGCACAATGACAAGATGTAATAAAATTTACTTTTTTGTCAAACGATACGTCCCCATCACGCTGCAAACCGTCCCCGGCAACGCCGGAAGATATGAAAAAGGCCCGGGACGTTTGCCCCAGGCCCGAACTGAAGTTGGCGGGAAAAGACCATACCATACATAATCGGGAAGTTCGGCTCGAATACAACTATCGTACAAATAGACTTCATGGAATGTTTACCCAATAGTTTCTTTTACGGGCCTGCCTTCACGCAATATGTTTGCTGATTAATAGCAAGAAGGGCTTGCATGTAGAATGGAATAAATGTAATATTATTACACAATTATCGGTTCCCATAATATGTATGTAGGGGTGTTATCGTGAAAAAGGCTGCTGCTGCAATTCTCATCATATTCTTAAGTATTGCAATTTTAAATCAAGCAGCCTTGGCTTGTACGATTTTTAGCGCCACGGATGGAGTGAACATGCTCGTTGGCAACAACGAGGACATCTATGAAAAGGATCAGTATGTCTGGTTTCTTCCCGCAACAGATGGGGCTTACGGGAGGGTCTGCTTCGGAACTGAGGAAGCCCAGCCCCAGGGCGGGATGAATGAAGCGGGTCTTTTTTTCGACCTATATGCATTTTCCGATCCTAAATAGGCCCCCAACCCCGAGGACAAACCGGATTACCCCAGAAACAAAGGCGACATGCTGCTGGAGCTGTGCGGCACAGGCGACGAAGCGCTTGCTCTTGTGAACCAGCACAGCCCTGCGTAATACCGATACATCCAGATGTTTTTTGCGGATAAGACCGGTGCGTCGGCCATGGTAATGTGGGACTGGGAACAAGGAAAACTGGTGGTCGAAAAAACGGAAGGCAGATATCGTGCCATTGGCTACGGGAAAGATACCGTTATCCCGATGATCAAAAAGAGCGCCGTTACCGTCGATAACTTCCGTGAGATGCTGGATGCAGCCCATCAGGGGGACAAGACGGCATATTCGAACATCTGTGACCTGAATACGGATGACATATACATATATAACCAGCATAACTACGGCAGGCATGTGCGCTACAATCTTTCTGAGGAATTACAAAAGGGGAAGCATATTTTCTATATCCCCGGGCTCTTTCCTGAACAAAAGGCCGGAGCATATGATACCATCACATTCAGGCAGTTTTTCGGCCCGGGCGCGCTCGAATTGATGGCTATCTTTGGCGCGCTCTTTGCTTTTGCCGCATGTTTCTGGCTGCAGCAGATTATCGCCAGGAAGAAGACTCTGAAGGCTGCGTTATGGTTCTATGTTGCCGGTATACTTAGCAGCATAGTCCAAATTCCGATCCTCCTTCTCACAGCTCTGCACGTACCATATCTTGTCAGATATGGATTCTCGCTGTTTGGGTTTGCTGCATCCATTCTCCCATGGGCGCTGCTGTTCCTCGCTGCGATGCAAACTATATTTTCGGCTTTCCTATGGATCCAAAAGGATATACGCGTTTTCAGCAAGATGCTTTATACAGCCACAACTTTAGTAACAATATTTGTATTTGTAATGCTGGCTTTACCTGCTTTGAAATAGATCAGCCTGCATAAGTTTCTTGAGGTTAAGATTTGCTTTTGACATAACGGCGGTTCGGTGATTGTGCTTACTCAAATTGCGGCTCAAAATTGCAGATCGAAGACGGCTGGTTGAACAAGCAGCGCCAGAGCAAAGCGTTCTCTCACTTGTTTCTGCGCCGGCCGGCTACGGTAAAAACCACACTGGCGTTGACCCGGCAATATGGCGGGACGACGCCTTTAATTATTGCGGCCCGCCCTACTGCCAGACGGAGGGGGAAAGGGTCTCCCAGGGCGGGAATTTCGCCATGAGTCTGGAATAGGTACGCAGATAAATGCAGAATGACTTCTACATGCCGGCTAGCTATTTAGGGCCCGATTTCTACGGTAGTTCATCCCAAAAACAAGTCTGATAAATTCTTATCAAATTCTTCTTGAAAAAAAGCAGATTGGGTGTTATCATCAAATTGTCAGTCATCATGACAATTCTAAAAACTAAGCACAAAAAAGGGGGAAGCGTTTTGCAAACGCGGAAAATCACCAACAAAAACAAGGT
>JAEZKL010000133.1 GCA_023415475.1 Bacillota bacterium
GATGAACCGCTCAATGGAGTGATGATACCGTTATATTAATAAAGTCAACAATTTCCTTTGTTGATTGCATTCCATGCGTTTTCTCAATAATCCTCTTTTGCTCATCTTCTGATAAGGAATAAAAATAATCCATTGCCTTATTTTGTTCCAGTGCCAATCCAAGGCCAACCGGCATCTGTGCTCCCATTTCAAATTTACTCATTTTACTCACTCCTTTCCTATCAAACCGTTAATTTTATCTGATTTCATCGAAGCAACCATTATACTTTCCTGATTTTCCTCTCTATTTAAGCCGTATATCTGCATTGTTATGAAGTTATCTCATCATAATCATTATTGTTGATATTATTTAACTATTTATCAGAATTATTCATAAAATTCCCATTTATAATGCATACTGGCTAACCTCGCCTCTCAATATACTCCATAAAATAAAACCGGAAGAAACACGCTATAAGGCTTTTTCATTACCTGAAACAGGATAGAACAAAGCCTCGCTAGCGAGGCTTTGTTCTATCCTGTTTTACAGCATCTCTATGATTTTCATACCCCTTTGAGCAGACAGATCTATAAAAGAACCATCAACCTTAACCACCGGATTTGAAATATTATGTGGCGGTACATATACAATTTCGCCAAATTTGCCTGTACTCATCATAACCCTTGACCCGACATAATATTGTGAAATGCTATGTATAAATTTCAGAAGGATGACCGGATCATAATGACCCTCACCGATGCCTATCCTTTCAAATTCCCTGAATGTATCAAAAGGAGTCTGCCTCTTCTTGTAAACACGTTCTGAGGTTAGCGCATCAAAGGCATCCGCAATAGAAATTATTTTTGCAAAACTACTGATATTAACGCTTTTTATACCGAATGGGTATCCTGTTCCGTTCTCCTTTTCATGATGCATCAATACCGCTTCTTTCACTTTCTTATTAATGCCTTTGTTATCCTTAATTATTTCAAACCCTAATAACGGATGCTTCTTGATAACTTCAAACTCCTCTTGGGTTAAAGGTCCTTTTTTGTTCAATATATCGATTGGTATTTTTGACTTCCCCACATCATGTAAAATACCAGCGATCATTAGAAGCCTAATCTTGCTTTCAGGAAGCTCAAGCCACTTTCCGATAAGCATTGAATATAGTGATACATTGATACTATGGGAATAGGTATATTCATCAGCTATTTTTATCTTATTCAGACATTCTGTTACAGCAATATTGCTGTACATATTTTCATAAAGTGAACTGGATATCTCGTTAATCTTTTCATTATCAAGTCCTCTGCCTGCAGCAAGGTCATTAATAATTACCTTTACAGAATTTACACTATTCTGGTATTTCTTTTTAAATGCTATAATATCCGCTTTTGGGTTATTAGCGGTATCAATCATTTTTATTCGTTCACATACCGCAATCTTGTCCACTTTGAAAGCAACCAGTTTTTGTCTTATATATTCATTTACAATAGTGTTTTTGTTCATAATCAAGCTACCACGGGTGTTGAATACATCCTCAGCAATCTCATAACCATC
The DNA here is from genome assembly GCA_023415475.1 of Bacillota bacterium. Lineage (GTDB taxonomy): Bacteria > Bacillota > Clostridia > Lachnospirales > Lachnospiraceae > Mobilitalea. The sequence continues at coordinate 1,544 of JAEZKL010000133.1, forward strand.
GGGGCATTCCAATGTGCTTAAAATGAGTTTCTCCATACAGTTTACTCCTCCATAACTCGTAAAGTTATTTTTCCTTGTTCCAGAAGTGCCTGTTATGCTCGAACCGGATGCATGTTTATAACCTGCACTATAGAAGCTCAACTACTTCAATATCTCTTACAACCGACAAATCATAATATTCATTATCGCATTGAACTAATGGTTTCGTTATTTCTATCGGGTTGATATAAACGATATTACCAACTTGTTCATTACTTAACCGAATCGCTCTACCGTTATAGTATTCGATAATATTATTTACAAAAATCTGACAAATATATTGGTCCAGATGATTGAAGCTGTTTGCTTGTATTTCCTCAACCGCTTTTAATGGTGAATTCTTTTTACTATATGTCTTTGTAGCTGTGATTGCATCAAAAGTATCCGCTATTGCTATTATTCTACTGAATAAATTGATTTTTTCTCCCTTTAACCCCAGGGGATAACCTGTTCCATCCATTCTTTCATGGTGGAATAAAACACCTTGTAACACTTCCGAATCGAATTTGTTGAGGCTATCTAATATTTTATATCCTATGACCGGATGAGATTTCATTTTTTCCATTTCTTCCAATGTTAGTGTTTCAGCCTTATTTAATAGACTATCTTTAATCTTTGCTTTCCCGATATCATGTAAAAGCCCTGCACAAACCAGGTTTACTAAATTTAAGTCATTTAAATTCAGCCATTTGCCAATGACAAATGATATGAAAGCTACATTGACCGGATGAGAATACATATACGGGTTTTTATCCTGGACACTGTTTAGTAATGTTAATATATTCTTATCATCATCTAGATATCTACAAATTTGAATGGAGCATATTTTTACAGGATATAAGTATAGTTCCCTGCCAAATCTAATATCTTCCACAATATTACGCATAGATTTTATTGCTTGATTATAAGTTTCTTCTAAACTAAACATAATTCCCTCCTTTACGCTTTACAAACGCTCCACTCCCGCAGGGCGAAACCCCATAATATACGCGGGGATACGATTCATCGGTCTTTTTAGTAGGACATTATAATCCTTTTCTACCTCCCGATAAACCATAAGCTTATTTTCTAATATCTTTTGTGCTGCTATGTCATTTTCACCGCCGCGTTCCTGCATATGCAATCTACGGTGCATTTGCACCTGCTCTCTAATGGTATCAAGGCTCTTCTGCTTTGCGGACAGTTCCCTGAAACTCACTATAAACCAAAGTGTAACAAATGCTGTCACCCAGATTCCTGCAATAAACCAGCCAAGTATGGCTACTGTCATAAAAACACCACCCCTTCTTCTGGTAAAAGCTCTTTCACTCAACATAATGATATCATATTTTTCCATTAATGACCGTTTACCGCACGAATCGTGTCTCCTACCGCACGAATCGTGTCTCTTTCCGTAAAAATATAGTTTCGCATTCTTGAAGACCCCATTGCTAATATGTTACAATATAGTTGGTTAATTTTACATAAATGGAGGTGACGAACATGCATATTGCTGTTTGCGATGACAATCTAGATGAATTATCCCGTATTTCCTCTCTGCTGGAGGATTACAGCCGGGAGTTGGACAGTTCAGTTACATACGAAGCCTTTCACAGCGCTACGGAGCTAATAGAAACTATTAGAATACGGAGGTTTGATCTATTACTTTTGGACATCCTTATGCCGGGTATTACAGGAATGGAGGCTGCGAAAGAGCTTCGCCAATCAGATAATGATATTCCGATCATTTTCCTTACCTCATCCCGTGAATTTGCGGTAGAAAGCTACCGTGTAGGTGCCTCAGACTACATAATGAAGCCTGCACGCAAGGATGAGATATTTCCTTCCATTAGCAAACAGCTTGCCAGGTTTACACAGGAGGATGCGTATCTGACTCTTAAAACCGGAAAAGGTATCATAAAGCTGCCCTTCTCACATATTGCATATGTTGAAGTCATCAATCGCTCAGTGCGGTTTATCCTAGCAGACGGCGAGGTACGAGAAGCCTATGGCTACCTTACCGATTATGAAAGTGACTTGCTGTCAGACCCTCATTTTTATAAGCCTCATCGTTCCTATGTAGTGAACCTGCGCCAGGTGACCGAGCTTAATAAGAAAGGCTTTGCTACCATAATGGGCAAAACGGTGCCTGTAGCTAGAGATGCCTTTTCGATCGCGAAAGCTGCATATATGAAATATCTGCTGTCACCAAACGAACGGAGGGATATGTCGTGATAGATACCTTTTTTATTTTATTTCGCTCAGGCATTGTTTTTATGTTCGGTTTAGCTGTTTCTCTTCTTTTTGCCGGTGTGCAACGTTCACGGGCTGGTGATTTGGCGATTGCAATTTTTTATGTAGTAATCATCTCCATTCAATTAATATGCTGGCAGATTTTTGGACTACAAATCACGATGAAACTGTATCCGTTCATTACGCATTTGCCGTCGATTGTATTCCTCACCCTATATTTCAAGCGTCCGTGGCTGATTTCGATCAGCAGCGTACTGACTACCTATCTTTGCTGCCAAATACCAAAATGGGTTGGCTCGACCGCAGCAGCGGTTTTCGGCAGCCACTATGCCGATCATATTAGTTATTTTATTGCTATGTGTGTTGTGTACTACTTTCTTATGAAATACGTGGCAGTATCAGTAATACAACTAATGGAGCGTTCAACGCGCTCCTGCCTGCTTTTTGGTGCAGTACCTCTTTTGTATTATTTGTTTGACTATGCTACTGCCATCTACACGAATCTTCTATATTCCGGTGCACGTGAAGCAGTACAATTTACTCCTTCTGTTATTTGCACCTTTTACTTAGTATTCGTTCTTCTATACTACAATGAATCCCAAAAGCAGGTCAAAGCCCAGCGAGAAAGGGACATCTTTGCCTCCCAATACCAGCATGCTAGGGTAGAACTTAATGCGTTGCGCCAGATGGAAAACAATACGGTAATTCATCGGCACGACATGCGACATCACTTATCGCTGATTGGCGGCTTTGCGGTGGATGGTGATCTCCAGAAAATTATAGAATATCTCGCCAGTACGGAAACAGCTATAGAAGCAATGACCCCAATACGATATTGCGAAAATGAAACAGTTAATTTAATTTTATCAAGCTTTGAGAATAAGGCAAAAAAAATACAGGTTATTTTACACGCAGATGTCAATTTACCGGAAGAACTTGATATGAACGATACCGAGCTTTGTGCCCTGCTGTCCAATGCACTGGAGAACGCCATCACTGCAGCAAATCTGGTAGAGGACGAAAAGCTTAGAAAGGTTTATATCCATGCTCTTATCAACGGTGATAAGCTGGTTATTTCCACAGAAAATGCCTATGTGGGAAAGATTGATATGGAGGGTGATTTGCCCAAATCAAATAGAAAAGAGCCCGGACACGGTTTTGGAATCAAGAGCATGGTTTCCATCGTGGAGCGCCATGGAGGATTATATTCCTTTGAAACGGAGGGCGGGGTATTCATTATGCAGCTTTTGCTGCCATTAGGTAAATAGTGCAGCTATGATATGCGATAACAGATCTCTGTTATTATGGGCCTGGTTGAGAAACCAGGCCCATAATAATGTAAAAGAATAATTTATGATTGTAGCTCACTCCACCGTGATTAATGAAGGCTCCGCAGCTTGGCCATCCTCTATTTTTGTTATTATAACATCATCGATGTAAATGGTATGTAGAGTAGAACGCATTACATCTGTAATGTCAGAACCTGTATAACCAAAGAAGAAGTTTAGCTTTGTCGTTTCACTCTTTGTTACCGTAAAGTCATAGGAATAGGTCTGCATTTCAGTCGTCAGATTATCAACCTTATCCATATAGCGGAAGTAACCTGCTCCTTCAATGTCTAGCCCAAAGCTTCTTACAATGGAGGCTTTCGCCCGAAAGGTTAGATGATATGTTACGTTTGGCCAAAATCAAACCCACTCTGGGCAAATTGAACAGACCATGGATCAGTTCCAAAGCCATTCAGATCAATCTTCGCTTCCCCATCCACTGCTGCAACCGTGATACCTCCATCACTCCAATTCGTCCACGGAGTAATATCTGTGTCAAAGGTTCCGTTCTGAACGATTGTGTCATTGGTCGGAGGATTAACAGACTTTTCTGTTATACTGATATTATCCAGGTAAATACTGTGGGTAATAAAATTTTCACCCGGAACATTGTTGCTTCCCAGCAGGAAATTTAATTTAGCATTTGTATCTGCTTCTGCCATAGTGAATTCATAGATGAAGGTTTGCTTTTCAGTCGTTAATGCGATCTCCGGTGTTGTAAAATGATATCCAGCGGTACCCTTATCAACTTCAACAAGTATATTCTTTAATATTGTAGATCTGGCATCAAACTTTAAGATATAGGTTTTACCCGCTTCGAGTCTTAATCCTTCTTGATATACTTGTGTTGACCGCCGAAACCACCCATCGTAATTCGGAAAGTCCACCTTCAGCTCTCCATTTTCTGCTGATACTACAGCATTCGAACCGTCACCGATATACGAAGACCATCCCTCCGTATTAGCATCAAAGGTACCGTTCTGTATTATCTTGTTATCATTTGCCTTAATCGCCTGCTCTACTGACGCATCCTCATAGCCTTCCGCCTGTACCAGGATGATATATTTTCCTACCTCTGTAAAAATATCTTTTGCAATATTAATATTACCGGCAGCGATGGTATACTGCTCCGCGGTGAGTAATTGACCGTTAATCTTTATCGATTTGATTGCAGCTCTCCACTGCTCGTTATCACGGAAGGAGATGTCAATTGGATTACCTACCTTATTATCCGTAGCATCTGCGATTACCATCGGAGCCTGCAATATGGGAGGATTTTTTACCTGCAAGATAACATCATCAATGTATATAGCTCCTACCATTGCTGTATCATCAACTTTACCCATTAGGTATTTCAAGTCCAAATTCTCACTTACTGATGGTTTTAATGTAAAGGTGAAGCTCTTCCAGTCTGTAGTAAGCGGTAATGCATTTGAATCAAAAGCCCTTGAATAAGAAGCATTTTCTAATACTACTGTCATATTACGGTTAGCAGAAGCTTTTGCCCGAAATGATAGTGTATATTCGATTCCCTTGGTAAATGGCATTCCTCCCTGCAATAACATAACGCTCCACGGATTTTGACCAATGTTGGTAATGTCAATCCTTGCTTCTCCGTTTTCTGTAGAAAATGCAGCACCTCCACCACTGTCAAGAATGGTAGTCCAGGATAAGTAATCATAGTCAAAGGACCCGTTCTTTAACGGATATAATACAACTCCGGTATAATCGATTGTATTATTAATCAACTTAACATTATCGATGAATACATCCGCTTTATCGCCGCCTAACATAAATGCAAGCTTTGCTTCTAGATCGGTCGGCTTAGCCATTGTAAATGACATTTCAAAAGTACCGGGAAGCCTTGTCAAATTAAAATCCTTTTCTACAAAGGTCATCGTTCCATCTTTACTTAACAGCGCAACACGGATGCTTCTATCCTTCGCCGCTCTGGCACTAAAGGTTAAGGTGTATTGATTATTCTGCCTTATCTGTATTCCTCTTTGATCAACCGTGATATCAGAAGCCTGTCGTCCAGGTCTGTGAATATTAACATTTAATTCTCTGGATCCCTCCGATACAAACATTGATGCAGATACTCGTGAATCGAATGATAGGTTCCAGTAAGCTAATCGATCCAGGGTATATCGATCAAAGGTTCCGTTATAGACGAGATTACCGCTGACCGGCAGTGCCTCTTTGGATGCATGATAATCCACCGTGGGAGGTGCAATTTCAACAAGTCTTACATTCCCAATCCATACTGACC
>JAEZKL010000143.1 GCA_023415475.1 Bacillota bacterium
TATTGTCCATTTCTATTGTCAGACCGTTTCTGAAATCGCCTGCTGAAATCATATACAAAACTCCTCCTTAAAATTGACTACTCTTAAGTCTATAATAACCCTGACTATTTTGCAACATTTTTTTTCAGTTCAGCCATGCAAATTTCAAATACGATAGGAAGAGAAAGCTTGCTTATCTCTGTATATCGTATTTTAATTTGCAAGGCGCTCTGCCTAAGCGAGATGTAGCGAAGCGTAATCGAGCTTATGGCTGAACTAATGCTTATTGTATTAAAATTTGCTACAGCTCAATTAAATTCTTATTGGAGAATGTAAAATTCTCATGCCCATCCTGAGTTACGACAACCAGATCCTCAATTCTTACACCGCCGAAGCCCTTAATATATATTCCAGGCTCTACCGTCTCAGTCATTCCCGCTTCGATTATACCTTCCTCCAGCATCGATAATCTCGGGTTCTCATGAATATGAAGTCCTACACTGTGTCCAAGTCCATGTCCAAAGCAGCCTTCATAGCCTGCACTGTAGATAATGTCACGAGCAACCTTATCTACCTCCTTACCCTTAACACCAGCCCTAATAAAATCAAGAGCAGCAAGCTGTGCCTTAAGAACGGTCTCATAGACCTCTTTCTGCTTTTCGGATGCCTTTCCGATTACGATGGTTCTGGTCATATCCGAGCAATAGCCCTCATATACACAGCCAAAATCCATCGTCAGAAAATCACCGACTTCAATCTTCTTGGAGGTAGGTACCGCATGGGGCATGGAGGAGTTCACTCCGGATGCAACGATGGCAGGGAAGCTACAGCCCTGAGCGCCTTTAACTTTAAGTAAATATTCAATTCGTGCCGCAATCTCTAGTTCAGTCATACCCGGTTTAATAAATCCAAGAATCTCGGTAAAAACCTGATCACCGATCGCCTCTGCCTGCTTAATATACTCCAGTTCCCTCGTAGTTTTAATCCGTCTCATCGCTGTGATTTCATTGCCCAGAGGTACGAGCTCCTGCACCTGAAGCTTATCCTTTAACTTGTTATAAGTAGCGAACAGCATGTCCTCTGCTTCAAAGCCTAAGCGCTTGATGTCATCTATCTTCAGAAGGTCATTTAATGCCTCCTCATAGCCGCCGTTGCCGATGGTAATGACTTCATAGTCCTCGGCTTCCATTTCCGCCTGAATCGTATAACGGAAATCAGTTACCACTGCATGTCTTTTCTCAGAGATATATACATAGCCTGTCTCTCCGGCAAATCCGCTGATGTAACGCATATTGTTGCCATTGGATATCAGTACAGCTCCGATGGAAAGCTTCTGTAATAACTCTTGTACTCTCTTATAATTATCCATAATCTCTACCTGTCTTCTTTCTGTATTTATTTTATTTTATTCATAGTATGAGTGTAGCTATCCTACTTGAAGCTTCTCTACTCATGCTTTAGCAGATAATTCTATAATCGCATCGATTGCTAACAGATATCCCTGTAGACCCAAGCCTGCGATCTGCCCGGTGCATACCGGAGCGGTAACCGAGGTATGGCGAAATTCTTCCCGCTGATGGATGTTCGAAATATGTACCTCAATCTTAGGTATCGTTAAAGAAGAAAGGGCATCACGGATTGCATAGCTGTAGTGGGTATAAGCGCCCGGATTGATTACAATGCCATCCACCTGATCATAATATGCCTTCTGAATACGGTCTATGATCTCCCCCTCGCCGTTGCTCTGGAAGGTCTCAAGCTCAATCTTCTTCTCCCTGGCCTTCTCCTCTAACAGCTTCAAAAGATGATTATAATCCTGAGTTCCGTAGATACCCTTTTCCCGGATACCCAGGAAATTCAAATTAGGTCCGTTAATCACCAATATCCTCATACCTTACCTCCGTTTCTATTCCTATCAATTCTGTAACTAGCATCCCATGCTGCATCCTCGATGTAGCCGGGAACCTGAAATAACAAGGAGTTCGCACCTCTGTACGGACTTCGCAGCTTCTTCCCGTGTGAAGGTTCTTTTTCTTCACACTAACTGTAAAATCAGTATATCAATTTCATATAGGCTTCCATAATTATCGTTGCAATCTCATCAATGGATTTATGGTCGGTTACTATAATCTTGTGGGCAACCCTCTCATAAATCGGAGTACGATAATCCAGCATACCTTCTATCCGCTTCTCCATATCATCTCCTTGTAACAACGGTCTGGTATGATCACCGGAAAGACGCTTTAAGGTTGTCTCTTTGGAGGCTTTCAGATATACCACGAAGCCCAAATCCTTTAGAAGCTGTGCATTCCGTTCTCGAAGGGGCAAGCCGCCTCCGGTCGATAATACTGCGTGGTCGAGCTCTGACTGTAATTCTTCCAATAGCCCGGTCTCTTTACAACGAAAATATTCTTCCCCATGCACTGCAAAGATTTGATTGATGGTGTCGCGCTCTTTCTGCTCAATCATCCGATCCGTATCTCGGAAACGATAAGATAATTTTTGAGCCAGCCGTTCCCCTACGCTGGTTTTACCACAGCCCATAAAACCAATTAAGATAATATTGTGTTTCATGTTACTTTTCATTAGAAGCCTCTTTATGATCATATTTTTATGGAAGGTTATCCACAGCAAGCCAAGCGATTGACTATCTTATACACATTCTTTATAGAACCTCGGTGTATAACCTTACGATTAATCCTGTTGTATCTTCCCTTTCGCCAGATCCTTGCGGTAATAATGCAACACAATTCGCTCCAGCTTACGTTTAAAAACGATCTGAATCTCTTCCTTTGGATGAATGGGCTTTACCAGGTAAGTCATCATACCGACACGATTGGCACCGTATACATCGGTAAAGAGCTGGTCACCTATGAAAATCGTATTATCAATCCGGGTACCCATGATCTTGGTCGCACGAATATAGTTCTTCGTAGAAGGCTTATTTGCTTTATGAATGTAATTCGTTCCTATCCTCTCATTAAAACGGCGCACTCTCTCATCGCTGTTATTGGAGATGAGGCAGGTCTTAAAGCCACTCTGCTTCAGCCTTGCAAATAATTCAACTGCCCGCTCGCTGGCATCTGCACCATGTTCAACTAAGGTATTATCAATATCAAACAGAATACCGCGATATCCTTCTTTATATAGTTTATCATAATCAATATCATAGGAAGATGGAGCTAATCTTTTGGGATAAAATCTACGAAGCATAGTACCTCCTGTTTCTACTCATTTTACTATATTCTGCACTGTTTTTCGCATCCTAATCCATGATTCATTATAACAAGGGAAAGTTTATAGCACAAGCAAAAAACAATCAATTGGAAAATAATCAATTTATTAATATAATCAAGAAATCTCGAAAAGCTGCAGCCAGGTTTATATTTTTTCCTGGTTATTCATAGAAAATCCGCCTTTTGTAACATCACTTGTGTCTAGGATATTGTCTTTACATTCAATATTACTCAGCTTTTTAACCACTCCGTAAGGCTCTTTCAAGGAAAGCTGATCTCCTCTGCCGGATATAACCCATAAGGTTTTATAACCTCTTGGTATTACGCGAAGCTTATCCTCTCCTTTACCGTCGGTAAAGTACACTAATAAATTAAACCTGCCTTGATTCGCATATTCAAATACCGGGCTAAACCTCGTACCTCCCTTTTTATGGGTCCTATCCTTAATATCCTTTGCCGATCTCACCTTATAGGCACGTCTTATTTCATCATCACACTCGATGATCGTAATCTCATGATTATAGTTTTTGACAATACTGAGTACTTCTTTCATCGCCTGTCGGAACTCCTCCTCACTCATACTCGCACTGATATCAAGGGCAACCGCAATTCTGGCCTTATGGCTTCTCAACTGCCCTTTTAGATCTACTCGTTCCGGCTGTCTTCTGCTTCGTCTGGTTATGGTCTTCTTTTTATTGCTTTCCACTGTTCCCATTAGCATGTTCAGGTAGAGATTCCAAGGCAATTCACCCCTGCTATTTCTTAGTACCTCTATCATACGATCTATGTAGGTAGGAATCTCACCCTTACGGGAATTGCCCACCACCTTTTCCGTGAACTCACGCAGTGTCTCATCCTCGACATCGTCTGTCTCTTCCCACAGATCATGGGTTCGTTCAGCATTATACTCAGCATCGATTAATTCATTGTCATTACTGTCATCCTCGAGCTCCTTCTTCTCATCCTCCTGTAAATCCAGCGCAAGCTGAAGCTTTTCTACATAGTACTCGAATGACTGGTAGGGTTTCAGGTGAAGTGCATAATGAATGTTGACCCACTCCAGCGTTGTGGCATAGGGCGGCAGAGAGCTTAGGTATTTATTCACAACAATATCCATCGCCATATTAATCGCCAGATTACTATAGCTTCCCTTTAGCTCCTTTGCCCGAAGGAGGTGCATCGATAGAATGTGGAGTATCTCATGCTTAATCGTACTTTCCATCTGCTGCAGACTTAGCTTTAAGAAAAGGATGGGGTTAAAATAGATCACATATTTTGCTCCTCGAAAATTAACAGCCGTCGGACTGCTGATATCAAATCGGATCTCTCTGGACATCTGAAACATAAAATATCCATAAAAATTATCCTTATCCTCCAAGAGACTTAGATTTACTTTATCCACAACGCTGTCAAATTCTCTCCGAAATTCTTCGGGTATCACTATTTCTGCTTTTATGTCACGCTGATTTTCAGCCAAGTATACCTTTATCATTCTTTTTGCCTTCTCATATAGCTCTTTTGCGTGACTATCAAAATATGCTTCCATCTACCTTCTCCATGCTGCATGTGACTAAGCTCCAATTATATAAACCCTTAGTCTTTAATAAATGTATAGGCTTCAAAATATAATTCTACAAAGGCTTCCTTCTCAATGGCATTTTTATAAACTTCCGGATAACTGTTCCGAATATCCTTCATAATACCCACCCTTAAATCGATCGGATATATCTTTAATAATTCAATGAAACGCTCAATATGATTATCTACCTCTTCCTGATTGCTTTTCACATATGCATCCAGGCTTTTCAGAATATTCTTAGCGGATAGATAAAGTCTTGTATGGGTTTCTTTTCGTACTCTCTCCACAACCGCATCCGGAATAGAAGCACCGTTGAAGATCTCATCATAGGATATTAAGGGACTATAATCAGCCTCTGCAAAATTGATGAATTCCTCCGCGATCAGCTTTCCCACATTTCCTTTGATCACATTAAGAAATACTGTTCTGGGTATGGAAGCCTTTTGCTCCTGATACACCTTATATGCTTTCGAAATTCTCTCATAGCTTCTGGGTGTTGCCCGTATATCATCCTCATTTAATTGATGCAGATATTCCGGGAAGGTGATGATAAACTCAATCACCTTTGGTTCCAGCCCTGCATTGGTGGCCCAATCGATCCATTGAAGGTAATCCGGTTCCATATATAACCACACAAACCTGTTTTCTTGGGCAGCGTCCATATCAACGACCTGATAATCAAAATCAGAGCCATATTTTCCGGAAGGGTTCATAGCAGCTAGAATTTTGACCTCTTTGTTTAGCTTATATCCGTTAATTTCCCGGTTCAATACAAGATTCATCAGCTCCTGTTGTACTGTATGCTCACAACGGTTGATCTCATCGATAAATAGAAGAACGGGATGACCCTTCTCAATTTCTTCATCAATTTCCCTCAGCTTATTATGTACTGCATATACGGTAGTCTTCCGTTCTATTCTTTCTCCATTCTCATTCACCTGGGTATAAGCCTCAATTGTTGGCAGACCCCCAATTTCGCCCTCTTTGAGTAGATTTCCGTCAATCACAATTAAGCTCCAGTGATTTCGCTCCGCAATTTCATTGGCCAAGGCTGTCTTTCCGATTCCGCTTTCCCCAACGAGTAAAGGGACTTCTCCGGTTGCTATCACCAGCTCTACACTTTTTAGGGTATCTACATAATTCATAATTTTCCTCCATAATGGCGCTTTATGTCATCACAAAAATATTCGTTCCAATGGACGAACTTCGTAGTTCTTCCCGTGTGAATTATACTTTTCAATCATTCACACTTTTATCTTCAGCTTCTCATCCACTGTGATTCTTTTTGCCTTCTTACTTCCATATTCATAGATTAACATTATCTTATCCATCGGTTTTATGTCAAATTGATCCATCGTATTATAATTGATAAAATCTCTGACGTATTTCTCTTCCACATCTTCCTCCGATAATACTGCTTTTAATACTGATTCTAAATCAGCTCTTGTTATCTCTTTCTTTACATATTTGATTACCAGGAAATTCACCCTCAAATATTCCAAAATCTGATTTCGGTCTAAGTCATCGATAAAGGTAATCGCCTCTTCATTATTCCGAATCGCGATCAGCTTCGCTTGATGCGTCGGCGCATTAATTAACCTTATCGCATCATAGCTTGCTTTTACCGCCTCTTCCTGGACTTTCCCGCAGGGTTCTTTTATGAACTTGAAAGAGTCGTAGTTTTTCCTTACCGCAATTAATTGTAAATCTTCGCTGGGATTATCGACATATTTTATTGCCCACCCGGCCTGGCCAAGTGCTAATCGAATTACTTTATCGGTAGGCTTCTGTATATATTCCAGATTGATCCATCCGCCCTGTATTGCCTTGATCATCATTGCTTCTGTCGGATCGGGGATGAATTTTATCGCATGCGGATTATTGTCCAAGGCTATTTCCTGCATCTTTCTGCTAGGATTTTCAATGTATTCTAAAAGAAGGCCGTTTTTACGAACAGCCATTAGCTTCATTTCATCGGTAGGATTCTCGACCGATTGAATTGCATGTGGGTTTTTCTTTATCATTTCAATCAAATTATGGTTTTCCATATCGTTACTTTCCTTCTGAATACCAATTAAATGTATTGATTCCTTATTATAATTGGTAAATGACATATGTCAACCGAAACAGAATGATTATACCATTAATTGATAAAAGGGTCTATAAAATGAGGATGAAAAAAGGAGGTTGTTCCATACCATATTCATTAGCATAAGGTAATGATAACAGCATCCCTCACCTATGCTAATAATACATGATTTAAAACAGCCTCTTATACCCTTTATACTTATTTTTTGCTTACAATCCTAATCAATCTCTCATCCTTGACCTCTGATGACAAATCCACCAAAGGAAAACTCATCAGCTTATAGGTCCATACCGCTCTTCCGATTCCATACTCGATCAGGATATCACATACATCTTCATGCCAACGAAGATTGCTTTCCATCGGAGCATGATCAATAACACCGAATTCACCGCAATAGATAGGGACATTACGCTCTTTGATAAATTCCAAAGCCGGTTGAAGATATCTGCGGATATAATCCTTACCAATGCTCTCTTCAAAGTCAAGGTGTCTTCGAAAACCCATGGATTGTTTCAAATATTTGCTATAATCCTCTGCTCCGGACGGATAGGGAACCTCAAACTTCAATTCTTTCATCGGTGGTTCCCAGCCCGCCTTCTGATGGGTGAAGATATGAGGCTCATAGAAATGGAACGTATATACAAGCTTATCGTCATCGATATAATCTAATTCCTTAAGCGTAGTGACACTATTATAATTATTACCGCCAAGCATGATTACTCTCTCCGGATCAATCTCACGGATAACAGCAATTGCTCTTTTACTGAGTTTGTTCCAGCGGTCCGAGGTGTGCTCCACGATCTCATTCAATAATTCGAATATTACATTTTTACCATAATTCCGGTATCTTTTAGAGAAGGTTTTCCAGATGTCGAGGAAGCGTTCCTGAAGTAAATCATCGTCGAACAGATGGTTATCCTTAAGAGAATGGAAGGCATAGCCCGGGGTTCTGTGAAGATCCAGTATGATATTCAAATTATTTGCTTCGCACCAACGAATACACCGGTCAATATATGCAAATCCCTCCTCCCGATAACGAAACGGAGTATTTTCATCCTCAATTACTGTATAATCAATCGGTAATCTTACATGGTCCATACCCCAGGAAGCTATCTGCTCAATGTCCTTCTCCGTAATAAATGTATCAAAATGCTCCTTCCTCGCTTCCCTAAATTGCGATATCCAGCCACCGAGATTGACGCCGGTCTTATATCCTACTAACATATTTCTCATGATCTTATCTCCTCTCTTCCTATCATTCACGAGAGACTGCTGCAAACATGCTGCGTGAATACGATTTTCTTACACATAATATAACCCATATACTACACCAAAATAGTATATGGGTTTTTCTTCATTTTCAATGGAGATAATATTATTTAGGATGCATTATCTTATAAAGGATATTATCCGACATTCTTCATCGTATACCCAGGAACAATGCATGTCCCGATAAAGGTCATTCTTATCGATCTTACTCCTGAATGTCAGAAGTACAATTCGGACATTTGGTTGCTTTGATATTGATATCAGTGAAGCAGTGAGGACATTGCTTGGTAGTCGGAGAAGCGGGTGCTTCCGGTTTCTTCAGCTTATTGATCCATCTTACCAACATGAATACAACAAAGGCCATAATGAGGAAATTTAATACTCCGGAGATAAAGGTGCCATAATTGATTGTAGCTGCACCAGCTTCCTTCGCAAGTTCAATCGTATCATAATGAACACCATTTAATGAGATGAACAAATTTGTAAAATCAATATTCTTGGTTATTAAGCTAAGGATCGGCATGATAATATCATTCACCAATGAATTTACAATACCGGTGAAAGCACCACCCACAATAATACCAACGGCCAAGTCGATCATATTGCCCCTTAACGCAAATTTCTTAAATTCCTTTAACATAATTATATTCCTCCTTAATGTATTGAATATTAATGTATTCTTTAGTTTTTATATTACAATCTGCCTTCGCTGCCGAATAATAACTTCCTCAAGACCAAGCTCACTAATCAGCTCTTTTGCATATGTATGCGCAGGAGGAGGAATTAATCTCAGGAATGATATTGTTCTCTACCATTTTACTAAATATCTTTTCCATCCTTCTCCTATCATATACCAGTTCACCATAATAACGCTTCCTTATTACAGATAAATATCACATAAGCAGTTGCTTTTATTATATATTATTTAGCAATTTATTGAAATACAGAAAATTATTCATGGATCTCACGTTCAGTAATCTATCCGCCTCTCAATTATGACCACCTTACACACCCAAATATGGCCTCCTGCTGTCTAATGATATCTTGTACAGGAGCATACTTACCCTACTCCTCATCCATATGCTTAACATAAAGATAACAATCATAATAGGTACCGTCTCTTCGAACTCCGACCTGCTGCAGCGTCTTGTAATACTTCATTCCTGCCTTCTGCATGACCCTTCCCGAGGCTATATTCAGAACATCATGCTTTGCCTGTATTGTCTGATAACCGATTTCATAGAAAAGATAATGCTGCACTGCAACCAACGCTTCTGTCATCAACCCCTGTTTCCAGTAATTCTTCCCAAGGCAATACCCAACTTCACATTTACCGGCCTTATCATCTGCTATCTCTACACTAATAGAGCCAATTGCAGCTCCTGTCCTCTTTAATTCCAATGCCCACACATAAGAATTGTAACGGATATAGTTACTGATCCATGCCAGAATTCTCTTTCGTGTTACCTCTTCGTTCGAATACGGTCCCCAGGACAGATATTTACATACTTCCGGATCACCGGCCCAGTTTAGATACATATCACTCGCATCTTTTTCCTCAAAGCGTCGAAGAATCAGCCTTAACGTCTCTATTGTTACAGTCCCCTTATGCTGTATATTCATTTGCACCTCCATGAAGTTAAATTGATATTAGATAAATATATAATCAATACCTCTTCAGAAAATGCTTATACAAGGACAACCGCAGTTATTCCAAGATTTCGATTGCGAACGATACATAGCAGTATTATTTTCTAATCTCAAGACCCTTTGTTGCCAGTAGCCCCAGCAGCTCATCCACCATATTCTGAATCTCGGTACCCTCTAAGGTTCTTTCCATCGAGCCGAATTCGAGACGTACGGTTACGCTCTTCTTGCCTGCCAAAAGCTTCTCATCCTCGAAGATATCGACAAGCCGGATTCCCTGAAGATAATCACATCTGTACTCCTTGATGTAGCTGACAATATTCTCAAAGCGTAAGGCTTTCTCTGCCAACAGGCTTAAGTCATAGGTTACTCCGGGATACTTGGATACTTCGGTATAGCGAAGTCCCTCTGCTTCTACCTTCGTAAGGTCTTCCAGATCGATCTCAGCAAAAGCAACATTCAGCTTCTTATCAATCTTATTCTTCACTCTCGGATCAAGGATGGAGAAATAGCCAACCTCCTTACCCTTTACAAGAATCCCTGCATTGTTTACCGGATGAATATAATTATATTTCTTCAGCTCTTCCTTCACCGTAAAGGACGGACTTACATTCTTGATTGCCTGAACAAGCTGCTCTATTATATCCTTACATTTAAAATATACTTCCTTCTCAGACAGCTTCTTGCTGGCAACAGCAAAGGCAAGCTTCTTACGCTCATTGGCAAGTCCATCCGCACGAAGGCCCTCAGCTACGCGTCCAACCTCATACATGCCCATATCAGGGAAACTGTCTACATTCTTCGATACAAAGCCTAATAAGCTGGGAATCATCGTGGAGCGGATGGTATCATTTTCTGAAGCAAGGGAGTTAACAATCAAAATGTTCGGCTCTGTCTGGATACCAAGCTCCTTATTCATCTTATTATCGTACCAGATATAGCTGTGAACCTCATTCATGGCAAAACGCTCGGTCAACAGCTCCTTCATACGGTATTCATCGCTTCTCTCCACGCTATGGCGAACCGGTACCATATAGCCCTTCGTAGAACAGATATCGAAGTTATCATAACCATAAATACGGGTAATCTCCTCAATAATATCTGCCTTCATGGTAACATCCTTCGTTGCTCTCCAGGTAGGAACAACCAGACTGAAGCTATCCTTATTGCGGGTTACCTTGAAGCCAAGGGCTGTTAAAGTCTCTTCAATTCGATCGGAGGAGATGTCAATGCCGGTATATTTATCTACATATGCTTTATCAAAATCAATTGCTATGGTATCGTATCTCTTCACATAGCAGTCAGTCAGAGAGGAGGTCACCTCTACTCCGGGATCGATATCAGAAAGTAGCTTAAGAAAACGTTCTATTGCCGGAAGCGTTAATTCCGGATCCAGAGTCTTCTCGTATCTTGCACTGGCATCGGTACGAAGTCCCAGTCTGGTAGCAGACTTACGAACGGATACACCGTCGAAGTTTGCTGACTCCAGAAGCACAGAGTCTGTGTCATCGGTTATCTCTGAGAGCTCGCCGCCCATAATACCTGCGATTGCTACCGGTTCCTTATCATCACAAATCAATAAGGTATCCGTATCAACCTTTCGTTCCACACTATCCAGTGTTTTAAAATCAACTGCTTCAGGATATGTCTTTACACGAATGGCGGAAACCTTCTTATGATCAAAAGCATGCATCGGCTGTCCAAGCTCCATCATTAGATAGTTGGTTAGATCCGCAAGCAGGTTAATCGGTCTCATTCCGCAGTAGCTTAAGCGGATTCTCATATTGATTGGTGATTTCTTCTGCGTAATATTACCGATGGAGAGGCAGCTGTAACGATAACATTTATCGATATTCTCTACCTTAACATCAATTGCCTTCAGATCCTTGTATATGCCGGTATCCTTTACTTCCAGAGGCTTAAGCGGTCTCTTGGTCAATACCGAAATCTCTCTTGCAATACCGTAATGCCCCCAGAGGTCAGGGCGATTGGTCAAGGATTTGTTATCCACCTCAAAGATGGTATCATCAATCTGCATGATTTCTTTAATATCGGTTCCTAACGGGTAGATATCCTCTAAAATCATCAGACCGGAATGATCATCACTGATTCCCAGCTCCTTCTCGGAACAGCACATACCGTGACTGATCTCACCGGCAATCTTCGCTTCCTTAATCTCTAATTCACCAACCTGGCCGCCAAGAGTAGCAAAAGGAACTACTGCTCCGACAAATACATTCGGCGCACCGCAGACACAGTCAACTATTTCCTTACCTATATCCACCTTCACCAGATGAAGCTTCTTGGAATTCGGATGGTCGTTAATCTCAATAATCTTACCGACTACGACTCCCCTGATATCCTTTCCTTTCTCATGAATCCCTTCAACCTCAGCGGTTGCCAGAGTAAATCTTCCAATCAATTCTTTTATATTGATACCTGTTAAATCCGTGAATTCGGATATCCAGTTCATTGATATATACATGATATAATTCCTCCAATCTATGACTATGATATACTATCTGCTATAATCGGATTACAGTTCCAAAGCTTGATCTGTTTTAATCGGATTACAGCTCGAAAGCTTTGCTTTCTCGCTCACGCTTCGCTTATTCAAAAATGTCAGCTTCTCAGACATTTTATGAATCATGTATTAATGAAAATCCATACATCTGCTCGAGCAAGCTCAGCATCCGCCTGTATTTTCATTAATCAATCCGATTACCGTGCAAACTTTTTCAGTTGCTTTAAATTGCCGCTATTGAAGAGTCGGATGTCCTTAATGTTGTATTTCATCATCGCAAGTCTGGTCATGCCAAGACCGAAAGCAAAGCCGGTATATTTGTCCGGATCTATGCCGCCAAGGCTAAGTACATTCGGATGAATCATACCACAGGGCAGCAGCTCGAGCCAACCGGATTGCTTACAGGTAGGACAACCGGATCCGCCACAGATTGCGCAGTTTATATCAAGCTCAAAGCCCGGCTCGACGAAGGGGAAGAAGCCCGGACGGAGTCTGACCTTGACATCTCTCTGGAATACCTCGGATAATAATACCTTCATAAAGTAAATCAGATTTGAGATGGAGATGTCATCGCCTACCATCATACCCTCCATCTGAAAGAAGGTGTTCTCATGGCTGGCATCAATGTTCTCATTACGGAAGCATCTTCCGGGGAACAGTACCTTAAGCGGCTCGCCCGGCTTCGGAGCTCCGTATTTTCTTAAGATAGTATTCTGCGCTGCAGAGGTATGTGTTTTTAAGAGCTGTCCGTTCTCTAAATAATAGGTATCTGTCATATCTCTCGCCGGATGGTTCTTTGGGATATTTACACCCTCGAAGTTGTTGAATTCTGTCTGTATCTCAAGACCGTCCTCAATGATAAAGCCCATGGTTTTGAAGATATCTTCAATCTGCTTCTGAACAATGGTAATCGGATGCAGGGACCCAACCGGTTTGTCGGAAGGAATGGAGAAATCATAGTGCTCCGCTTTCTCAATCTCCTTCTGATACTCACGCTCCTCCATCTGCTTCTGATAATCAACGATTGCCTTCTCGATCTCGTCCTTTAGTATATTCACCTGCATACCTGCTAATTTCTTAGCCTCTGCATCCATATTTCGAAGGTCCTTCAAGGCTTCCGTAACAAGTCCCTTCTTACCGAGGAAAGCTACTCT
Organism: Bacillota bacterium; assembly: GCA_023415475.1. GTDB lineage: Bacteria > Bacillota > Clostridia > Lachnospirales > Lachnospiraceae > Mobilitalea. Next base: position 13,478 of record JAEZKL010000143.1, read on the forward strand.
GATTCGCTCCAGCTCCTCTTTTAGATTGGCAGCATTCAGTTCAGCTGTAAACTGCTCTTTAATGCGTTCAAGATTCTCTAACATATTTCTACCTCCTAAATTAATCAATTTCCATGTTCCAAATTGTCTGTTTCCTCATGAGGGTACCCGTGCTGTGCCACTTTTATGTTCCGGATGCAAGTATGCTATGGTATCACATTCGGAGGGCTTTATGTTATAGTATGAACTTTCTAAAGCACAAAAAAAGCCTCCGTCCGAAAGGGACGAAAGCATCGTGGTACCACCCAAATTTAAGCCTGCAGTGCAGACTCCTCAGCCAGCTATAACGGAACTGATCCGGCTTCTCTTTTATCAGCAATCGAAAGGCATTTACTCACCTTCAGAAGTGATATTTTAAAAGCAACTCCGGTGCCGAACTTCGTGATACATCTGAACCCTAAACCTGCTCTCAGCCGGTGGCAAGCTCTCTCTGGCGGGAAAATATATCCTACTACATTCACCTTCAATGTTGTTATCTTTTCACCTATCTTAATCGACTTTTTCCACATTGTCAAGAGCAAGATAGGATTTTTCCTTTTGACTTTTTTAATTAATCATTATATGCTAGTATATGTTGTCAAGTGACAAAATCATACACATTAATAGTGACAAAAGTTTAGGAGATCACAGCTATGGATAAGAAAATACTATTTTTTGATATTGACGGTACCATACTAAGTCATAGAACCTATGAGGTTTCCGAAAGTACAAGGCATGCGATCCGGCAGGCGCAGGCCAACGGACATATATTAATGATCAATACAGGCAGAGTGAATTGCTTTATTGATAAAACGGTTCAGAGCCTTGGTTTTGACGGCTTTATCTGTGGCTGTGGAACACACATTATATATAAAGAAGAAGTATTATTCCATACAGGATTAACTGGAGATCTGATACAGGCTTTGATTAAGGATCTACGCGAATATAAGCTTGAGGCTGTTCTGGAGGGTTCCGGAAAGGTATATTATGATTATAATTCTACCAGTCCTATTATCAAGGGCATGCTCGACTTTGTGAAAAAGCATCAATTCAATGCAGGCAGCTGGGATGAACCGGATATCATCTTCGATAAGCTTTGCATTTGGCCAACGGAGGATAATCAGGCGACTCAGTTTTATGAAAAGTATAAGGATATTCTGGATTTCATCGAACGCGAAGGCCGTCTGTATGAGATCGTGCCAAAGGGTTATTCCAAGGCAAGCGGAATCGAGTTTATGATTAATCTGCTTGGAATTCCTTATGAGAACACCTTTGCCTTCGGAGACGGTGAGAATGACCTCCCGATGCTAACTTATGCGAAGCATTCCATCGCCATGGGCAATTCCCCTCAGTCAATCAAGGATATTGTTACCTATGTAACGGAGGATGTGGATCAACAAGGGATAGAGCAAGCCCTAAAGCACTTTAACTTAATCTAATACTATCAAGACAAAAAGCACTCTTGCTTACGCGTATACAATAGAAAG
>JAEZKL010000014.1 GCA_023415475.1 Bacillota bacterium
AACCACTCGAACAGCAACGACTGGAACACCAACAACACGAACAGGAACCACTCGAACAACACGAGGAACTGGAACAACTGGTGGAACAACCGGTGGAACAGGAACGACTGGAACAACTGGAACAACAGGCGGAACTGGAACAACAGGAACCACCGGTGGAACCGGACGGTAAGAACAAGATGAATTGGTAAATCAATTCACTAGTTATGAATAAAAAAAGACAAGTCCTAAGGCTTGTCTTTTTACATAAAATCGCTTGTCGTTATTTATATGTAACAGTTCAATTACATTTCTTTTTTGCACAGGTTTTACAGATACCGCTAATTTGAATCTGATGCTCCTTAATGATGAAGCCTTCTTCCTCCATGGCATCCTCTAATGCATGAATGGGGCAGGAAGGAAGATCAAATACCTTTTTACAATCATCACAGATTACAACATGTTTATGCTCATTGGTATCTGCTTTTATTCGATAAAAGATCTCATTGTCATTAAGATGATATTTATCAATGAGGTTCTGATTGAGCAGGGAGTCTATATTACGATATATGGTTGATTTAGCTATCGTCGGCAAAGAGAGTACAACCTGAGAATAGACCTCGTTAATTGACATTGGCCGGTCAGCTTCTCTAAGAATGGTAAGTATTAATTGTTTTTGCCGGGTATTTCTTTGACTCTCCATATCTGAACTCCTTTTATTCTTGGAAATCTTTATTTCTTATTTCATAGATAAAGCATTCACATTGGTCTCGAATTACCTCGCTGACCTGTTTCATACCGATTTTTTTTGCAAAGCGTCCGGAACGAATATTGCTTTTATCGATAACGGCAATTACTCTATCGATATCTAGCCTTTGAAAGCCATAATGTATCGTTGCCGTCACAGCTTCCGAAGCATAACCCAAACCCTGATAATCAGTGTCAATGAGATAACCCAATTCATAAACTGCTTCCTGATTCAGTGTTTTATATTCGATACCGCATCTACCGATTAATTGATTTGTTTCTTTCAAGAAGATACCCCATAAACCGAATCCATAAAAATGATATACATTCTTAATATAAGCCTCAAGCTTAGTTCTCTCAAGTATTATGTCACCGGAATAATCTGTCAGCCACTCGCAGATACCAGGCTTATTGCAGATTTCACACAATGCATTATTGTCCTCTGTGGTAAGCTCCCGAAGAATCAGCCGCTCCGTAGTGAGGATGGTCGCAGGCTGCAGATAGGCATGCTGGTATACTGTGTTGATAAAATGATAATCTACCTCATCAAAGCCCTCTACGAGAATAGCAGCATGGCTTAGATCCTGATTACCTGAATTCGGGTTAAGGAAGCCAATGGACACAATTCCTGCCGCTTTGGCTGCAGTAATACCGTTATAAGAATCCTCTATTACAATGCAGTCCGAAGGATCGACGCCTAGCTGCTCTGCTGCAGCCAAGAAGATGTCCGGTGCAGGCTTCGGATGAGCGACGGTGCTTCCTGAGATATAGCCATCAAGAATATCATCGATTTTTAGAAATCGCATTACATCTGTAATACTTGCGCCGGAGGATGAAGATGCAATTATCATTTTGATGCCATGATTTCGAAGATCCTTCATCAGATCAACAATATAGGGAATTGCTTCATAGCCCTCGGTTTGACTAAGATAATCCTTCATTTCTTCATACGTCTGAAGGAGCTCCTCCGGTGTAGCTTCGATAGCAAAATCTTCGACCATCCTCCTGCATATATGATAAGTAGTGGTGCCTATGAATTGATATACATAGTCAATGGAGATATTGACGTTATATTTCTTTAGGGCCAGGACGGCAGCTCGGGCGTGCTGAGGCTCGCTGTCAATCATCACCCCGTCCATGTCGAATAATACTGCTTTAAGCAAGGTCTAATCCTCCAACATACGATATAAAGCCTAGCTTACCGACTTCAATTCATAGTATACATCTTTTCAGTCTGCCTTTCAAGCTTGCAATTCTACAACAACTGAAGCATAATAAAAAGCGGAAGGGTAATCCGTTCCGCTAATCAAGGTCCAGTATTTTTTCGAAAAAGAGCCCTGCTAAAAACCAGGCAGGGGCATAATCCAGTCGAATAACTCCTTTGTAATTAAGCTTTGCTTTACTGTAATCCCATGGACATGCACCATATTTTTTCAGGAAGACACCACTAATGTATTCACCGAAATAGATTAAAAATGCGTATACACCTCCTCGTAGCAGTGCACTATGGTTTTTCAGCTTCTTGCAGATGGGGGTAAGGCCGGCAGCCATTCCGTAGATGGGAAACATCCATACGGAGGTCCGGCAGGATAGCTTCTTATCGGTATGCTTTCTTAAGGAATCAAGTCCGGTCCAGAAGCATTCCATGCACCATCCGCAGAATCCGCAGAGAATAAAATTTTTCATATATTTTTTCATAAGGATAGTATTCTTGAAAATTCCTTGACTATTCAAGATATTACAAATTTTATTCCGGGTTTAGTGTAATAATCGTATTAAAATAACATAAAAAGGAACAATAAGAGAGGAATGAATTATGGAGATAGAACGTAAATACTTAGTTACATTATTACCGGAGAATTTATCCGGGTATAAGAAGAAAAATATTGAACAGGGATATCTATGCCACAATCCGACCATCCGCATTCGTAATAGCAATGAAGATTATATCCTGACCTATAAATCAAAGCTTGGACTGGAGCCGGTTGGCGAAAACGGTCCATCGGTAAACAACGAGGTTGAGCTACCGTTGACAAAAGAGGCATATCTGAACTTAAAAAATAAAACTGATGGCAATATGGTATATAAAACACGTTATTTAATCCCCTTACGAGACAATTTGACGGCAGAGCTAGATATATTTGAGGGCTTGCTGCAGGGACTGGTGATTGTTGAGGTTGAATTTCCGGACCTTGAGACTGCGGATACCTTTCGGCCGCCGACGTGGTTTGGTAAGGACTTATCGGGTGATAAGCGTTTTACAAATTATCATCTATCAAAGCTGTCCGGTTTGTCCGAGCTTGGTCTTTAGTTCCTTCGGATAGACAGAGAAGGTTTGTATATACTATTCCATACAGGGATTACTTCATAGGGCAGTCTGTAGTCAGAAGGCAAAGTGCGGCATTCCTGCAAAAGCCTATTGCAGGCTTTTCAGATATATGTTGATGTTATGATAGAATGGAGGGTAAGCATGCCAAAGGACAGTCAACCGGATAACAAAAAGGCAAGAGTAGAAAAGGCAAATGGTCAGACACCACTGACCAGAGAAAATCAGAATAAGAATAAAAACGCGAAAAGAAAATCAATAGAGCATAATGATGTATAAGCAGGAGGTGTACTATGGCAAAGGCAGGAATGAGAAGACCTAATGTAACAGAACCCCATGGTACTGAGGGGTGGCAGAGAATGCATATTCAAAAGAATGAGGAGGAACCGGTTCCGGAGATACAGGGAAAAGCCAAGGCAGGGCATGAGAAATCGAAGCCTATGGGTGACCGTGCAAGAAGGAATGACTAAAATGGATCGGGATACCATCTTTAAGGATATCAGTTCACATTTGCTTACCGATGAAAAGCCTTCTTTATATATCGAGGAACTGGATCAGCAGAGCGGCTTAAAAGAGTATCCGTTATCTTTACTGCATAAGCTGAAGGAGGCGGAACAATCGCCCAAATATCATCCGGAAGGAAATACCTGGAACCACACGATGCTGGTTCTGGATGAAGCAGCGAAGGTTCGTGAAAAAAGCCGAAATAAAGAAGTTTTTATGTGGTCAGCCTTGCTTCATGATATAGGGAAGCCTCCAACCACCAGAAACAGAAAAGGAAAAATAACTTCCTATGATCACGATAAGGTTGGAGAAGAATTGTGTATTGAATTTCTGCGATATTTCAATTGTGAGCAAGCATTTATCGATTCAGTTTCAGCTATGGTAAGGTATCATATGCATATGCTTTATGTACTGCGAAAGCTTCCTTATGCTGATTTGAAGGGATTATTAAAAAGAGTTGATATTTATGAGTTGGCTCTTCTTTGCTTGTGTGATAGATTGGGAAGAACGTCTGCTGATTCTAAAATAGAGGAAAAGGACTATAATGAGTTCTTACAGGTACTTCGTAAGTCGACAGGATAAGAAATCAGAATGTATATTTGTTAAAATATTTTAAATTATTTAGGCTTGCTATTCAAAGCTTCTGCATAGTTATGCAATTGGTATAAGAAAACTTATGCTGATTATAAATTGTGACAGGAATACATTGGAAGCAAGCCCATTTTTTACCTCCGAAGTATTGAAATTCCTCATAAACTGCTATGATATATATATATTATGCCGAAATGTGTCCGGGAATGGGATTTCCTAAAAAAATCACTGGATTTTTTGATGTAAGTACATTATAATGTTAGCTAAATATTCATTATTATTAGCATTTTTGTATAAAGAAAGAGGTTAATCGATATGGCTGAGAACTATATTTATACGATCATGAAGAAGGAAAGTCTTGCCAATAACATCTATCTTATGGATGTAAAGGCGCCTCGTGTAGCTAAGAATTGCTATCCCGGGCAATTTGTAATTGTTAAGATGGATGAAAAGGGAGAGAGAATTCCTTTAACGATCTGTGATTATGATCGTGAAGCCGGAACCGTAACCATCGTGTTCCAAGCACTGGGATCCTCTACTCAGCTTATGGCTACCTTTGAAGAGGGAGAATCCTTCCGTGACTTTACCGGACCGCTAGGTCATAAATCAGAGTTAATAGATATGCCAAGAGAAGAGTTATCGAAGTTAAATATTTTATTTGTAGCAGGTGGTGTAGGAGCAGCACCCGTATATCCTCAGGTCAAATGGATGAAGGAGAACGGATACGATGTAGATTGCATCATCGGAGCTAGGAATCAGGACTTAATTATATTAGAAGACAGAATGAGACCGTTAACGCAGGACCTCTACATAACTACGGATGACGGTTCCTATGGATTTAAGGGAAATGTCAATGACTGCATCAAGGACCTTGTGAATAATCAGGGTAAGAAATATGATCTTGTTATCGCAATTGGCCCGATGATTATGATGAAATTTGTCTGCATCCTCACGAGGGAGCTTGGAATTAGAACGATTGTAAGTATGAATCCTGTTATGGTGGACGGAACCGGTATGTGCGGTGCCTGCAGATTATCCATTGGTAATGAGGTTAAGTTTGCATGCGTGGACGGTCCGGAATTCGATGGGCATTTGGTTAATTTCGATGAGGCAATGAAGAGACTTCAGATGTATAAATCGGAAGAGGGCAAGGTAATACTTCGCCAAAAGGAAGGCCCGACTCATCATCATCCCGGATGCGAGTGTCATGAGGAATAGGCATTCATTTACTTTAAGCAGATCACAGATAAATCATGTATTGCCGTGCGACGGTGTATGGAGGAATAGAGAATGGACGTATTAAAGAAGGTACCTGTGAGGGAGCAGGATCCTCAGGTTAGAGCAACTAACTTTTCAGAGGTTTGCTATGGATATAATCTAGAGGAAGCGATGGAAGAAGCATCCCGCTGTATACAATGCAAGAATGCGAAATGTATCACAGGATGTCCTGTAAACATAGATATCCCGGGCTTTATCAAGGAACTGGTACAAGGTAATCCGGAAGAAGCTTTTAAAGTGATTGGAAAATATTCCGCTTTACCTGCAGTATGCGGGAGAGTATGTCCTCAGGAATCACAGTGCGAGGAGAGATGCATTCGCGGTATTAAGGGAGATCCGGTATCCATCGGTAAGCTGGAGCGCTTTGCGGCTGATTGGGCCAGGGAGCATAACATAAAGCCTGATATTCCGAAGGAGACGAACGGAAGAAAGGTTGCTGTGATCGGTGCAGGACCGGCCGGACTGACTTGTGCAGGAGACCTGGCGAAGATGGGTTATGATGTAACTATCTTTGAAGCACTTCATGAACCCGGTGGCGTTCTCGTATATGGTATTCCGGAATTTCGTCTTCCGAAAGAAACCGTAGTGAAGACTGAGATTGATAATGTTCGTGCATTAGGAGTAAAAATAGAGACCAATGTGGTTGTCGGAAAATCAATAACAATCGATGAGCTGATGGATGAGGAAGGCTTTGAAGCAGTATTTATTGGTTCGGGTGCGGGACTTCCGAAGTTCATGGGTATTCCGGGTGAGAATGCGAACGGTGTATTCTCAGCAAACGAATACCTTACAAGAAGCAACCTAATGAAGGCATTTGATAAAAGCTATGATACCCCGATTATTGCAGGTAATAAGGTTGCAGTGGTCGGTGGTGGAAATGTGGCCATGGATGCCGCAAGAACGGCACTCCGACTTGGTGCTCAGGTTTATATCGTATATCGTAGAGGTGAGGCAGAGCTTCCGGCCAGAGTGGAAGAGGTTCATCATGCCAAGGAAGAAGGTATCATCTTTAAGCTGTTAACCAATCCCAAGGAAATTCTCGTGAATGAGAACGGCTGGGTTTGCGGTATGCGCTGTGTGGAGATGGAACTGGGTGAGCCGGATGAAAGCGGAAGAAGAAAACCGGTTGAAAAACAGGATTCTGAATTTGTCTTAGATATAGATACCGTGATTATGTCCTTAGGTACAAGCCCTAATCCTTTGATCTCTTCTACAACAAAGGGCTTGAATACTAACAAATATAAGTGTATTATAGCAGATGAAGAGACTGGTGAAACATCAAGGGAAGGTGTGTTTGCCGGTGGAGATGCAGTTACAGGAGCGGCAACCGTTATACTTGCTATGGGTGCAGGTAAAGCAGCAGCTGTAGGCATAGATCAATATTTGAAAACTAAATAACAAAAGAAAATACGTTAGGGGAAACGTATGGAGGACTTATGGGATATTTTGTGATTGATCGATCAGCCGGGATTTCGATCCTGATTGGAATTGGGATATTAATTCTAATGCTGGTGATATACGCAATCCGATTGAAGAATTTGAAGTACGCTAAGAGCCTTAGAGAGCAGGAGATTCTAGAGATTAAGGAACTTAATTCCGAATTGGACAGTGAATATAATAATGTTCTTTCTTCCTTGAATGATTTGACTGTTAAGTATGATGAGTTGAATCGAAACAAAGAAAGCATGAAAAAGCTGGCTTATACGGATTATCTTACGGAGCTACCGAATCGTACTGCCTTTACAGAGATGCTTGATAACATCATGCTTACCTTGAGAAGTGAAGAAACGGTTGGAATCATGGATATTGATATTGATAACTTCAAGAATATTAATGATTCCCTCGGGCATTCCTATGGTGATGAGCTTCTGATTGATGTTACGTATCGATTAAAGCAGGCAATGGATGAAAATGATTATCTTGCCAGAATCGGCGGAGATGAGTTCATCGTACTGACTCAGAATTTGAAGGAAACCGTATCCTATGAGGAGAAAATAAAGAAAATCAAGAATGTTTTCAGTTATCCCTTCGTATTGTCCACGAAAGAGTACTTTGTAACAGTCAGCATTGGAGTTGCTTTTGCACCTAAGGACGGAAAGACCTCTCAAGCATTGATCAAGAATGTGGATTCAGCTATGTATGTAGCGAAAGCGAATGGAAAGAATACACATGCTTACTTTGATTATTCCTTCAATGTGAAGCTGACAGAGAAGATTGAAATCCAATCAGAGCTGCGAAAGGCAATCGAGAGGGAGGAATTTGTCCTCTTTTATCAGGCACAGATGAATTTGGAGACAAAGCAGGTTGTGGGTTTTGAAGCTTTAATCCGCTGGAATCATCCCACAAAAGGACTGATAGGCCCGGACGAATTTATCTTCCTAGCAGAAGAGACCGGATTAATCATACCGATCGGCATATGGGTTTTACGAACGGCCTGCTATCAATTAAAGCAATGGTCTAAGGAATATCCGAACATCAATATGGCGGTTAATCTGTCTGCAAGACAGTTCAAGGATAAGGATATCGTAAAGATTGTTTATGATATCATTGAGGAGACCGGTGTTAACCCGAATAATCTGGAATTAGAGATTACGGAGAGCATCGCACTGGATGATATAGAGTATACGATAGAAACAATTCAGGAGCTTCGAAAGTTAGGGGTTAATTTCTCTTTGGATGATTTTGGAACAGGTTATTCGTCCATGAATTACCTAAAGAGGTTACCGGTTAGTAATTTAAAGATTGATAAGAGCTTCCTTAACACGGTAATGGAGGATCGCAGCGATCAGAAGATAATACAAACAATTATTACGCTAGCTAGAAATCTGGATTTGCTGGTTATCGCAGAAGGTGTCGAGAACTTTGATCAGGAAGAATTCCTGAAGGAAGCGAATTGTGATAAGGCTCAGGGTTTTCTATACAGTAAGCCGATCCCTAAGGATATGGCGATTCAATTTTTAAAGAAAAAGGAAGTATAGCAATAATACTGATATTCTTGCAAGGAGAAAAATTGTGAAAGGATACGTTAAAAAGAACTGCTTTGAATTGATATTCCTTTTGTTGCAGGCGATATTATACGTAGCTTTTCTGGCCTTGGATCTTGCCGGTGGAAGTATTAGGTTTTCAGTGGGTATTAAATACACAATAATTATATTATGCTTTTGCTATGCGCTTCTTTCTGGAGGCGCATACAAAAGCATTTTTTTTTGGAAATCTATCTCTACGCAATCCGAAGTCGGGCAAGGCTTGCTAAGTAGGCTTAGAAAGTTTCGGTATGCTGACACTTTGTTATTACAAGCAGGTTTGTTCTTTACCTTGATCTCCGACTTGTTCATCTTAATTATGGATTACTATTTCTACGGTGTATTAGTTTTCATACTGGTTCAACAGCTTTACAGTCTGCGACTTAGCTTACTTCAAAATGAGATGGGAGATAAGGTAGAGTGGAGTTTATTATATGCAAAGCGGCTGGTGCTTCAGATGGGTTTGGCGGTAGTGGTATGCCTGACCCTGCTCTTTTCCGGTGTTACTTTGGAAAGCTTACTGATCGCATCCGTTTTTTATTTTATTTGTATCTTATCCAATACCATAGCTGCAGTCCGTTTAGCCCTTATAGACCGAAAGGAGCAAGGGATTCTTTTGTTTGCTGCTGGTATGCTGCTGTTTCTTCTGTGTGATATTAATGTCGGCCTATTCAATCTTACCGGCTTTATTAGGATTCCGGATGAAATCTACTCGGTTATTTATTCCTTTTCCTCAATATTGATGTGGACCTTCTATGCGCCTTCTCAGGTACTGCTTACACTGAGTGGTTCGTATATCCATAAGCAGAAGGTTGAGTCAAAATAAACAAAATTCTAAAGAATTTTTATGTAAAAAAATGGTGTATATTATATTGCCATATACCTCCATATTTGTTACAATAAACATATCTAAATGTTATTTCACTTGGTGACATCTCTTTCAAATCGATATATTTCCTATGAACTTCCCTTATTCATTTCGTAGCTTTCATTCGTGCGACAGGTTTTTTATGTTGCTTCTTGTATTTGTCAATCGATTTCCATCATCTCTAAATCCAAGCATACCGTGTTGATAAATATTTTGAGCAATAACATAAGTAAAATGAACGGGGTGGCATCGTCCGCCTGTTCTTATAATAATATTTTTCAAGGAGGTCAATTCATGGTTCAAGTATTAAGAGAAACAACGTCAGACTATGACTATTTTGTAGGACAGCTATTATCAGGGGTAACACAACGGATGGGCAGAGATTACACAGCCCGTGTCTATAAGGTAATGAAGAACAACTCCCTGGAGTTGGATAGTCTGGTATTGCTCAAGGAGGGTAAGAATTTCTCTCCTAACATTTATCTTCAGCCTTATTATGAGGCGTATCAAGAAGGAGTGAAAATAAGTGAGCTGGTTCAGCGACTGTGCAACATTTATCAAAATTGCAAAGTCCCTATTGTAGATGATACCTTTTCTTATACTTATGAGCAGATGAAGCCTTATATTATCTATCGGTTAGTCAATTATAATCGTAATCTAAAGCTATTGGAGAAAATCCCTCATATCAGATATCTTGATCTGGCAATAACCTATCATTGTCTGGTTCGGGAGGATGAAGAGGGGATCGGAACCATTCGAATTACGAATGAGCATATGAAGCATTGGAAGGCTCATCTTAAGGAGCTACACGAGCTGGCTGCCGAGAATACGAGGCGGCTTTTCCCTGAAATGCTCCGCAGTATGGAGGAGGTAATACGATCCATGTTATTAGAGGAATTAGCCGGTCAAGAGGACGAGATACCGGAGGATATGAGCCCGTTTATCCTAGACATGTCGAGACAGAGGAATAGGATGTATATTCTCTCCAATCAAAAAGGAATCAATGGCGCCTCTTGTCTCTTATATCCCAATGTCTTGCATAAACTTTCTGAAGAATTTCAATCGGATCTCTATATTTTCCCAAGTAGTATCCATGAGCTGATTCTTGTTCCGACCCACGATAATAAAAGTAGTAAAGAGTATTCTGATATGGTACGTGAAATTAACGCAACTCAGGTGGCCCATGAGGAGGTACTGTCCGACCGCGTCTATTATTATTCCAGGGAGAAGGGATTGACGGTTCTGGAATCCTAATCAATTTGATATAATCAAAAATATAAGAAGCAGGAGATAAGTAAAACATCACTTATCTCCTGTTGTTTTAGCTGCGAGATTACGAAGCATAGTTCTGCCGATATGTGTATATAGCTTGCTTTCGCATGCATATCGTGATGGAAATATGTGGGGCTGAACTGCAAAAATTTAATAAGAAATTTATAGGTTTATATATTTTTTTTGTTTCAATATTTTTCACAATGTGATATAATAATGAATTGACGAATAAAAACATATATAGATTCTCATCAATTTGGTTCGATTCGTGGTATAAGTACCCCACGCACAAACGGATTATTAGAGGATATTATGTGATAATGTGTCAAATGTGCTGCGCACATTTACAGATATTATAGATTGTTATACGAGCTTGCTCGTAATAGCAATTTATGATAATGTGTCAAAAGCGCCATCGGCGCTTTCTGAATAGAAGATAATGGAAGGCAAGCTAGCTTGCAATGACATTATCTGCTGTTCAGAAAAAGGTGTATCACCTTTTGACACTATATTACATAATTCTGAGTTGGACGGATATTCCTTTTGTGCGTGTGATACTTAATCACAGGAACCAGGTTAAAAATTTAAGGAGGACATTTCAATGGCAAGGAAAATGAAAACAATGGATGGTAATACCGCTGCGGCACATGTGTCATATGCGTTTACCGATGTTGCTGCAATCTATCCTATCACACCGAGCTCCGTTATGGCTGAGGTAACTGATAAATGGTCAGCGGAAGGCAGAAAGAACATTTTCGGACAAGAGGTAAAGGTAGTTGAGATGCAGTCTGAAGCTGGAGCAGCTGGAACAGTACACGGTTCTATGGCAGCTGGTGCACTTACAACAACATTCACAGCATCACAAGGTTTATTACTAATGATCCCCAATATGTATAAGATCGCAGGTGAATTACTTCCGGGCGTTATCAACGTATCCGCTCGTGCAGTTGCAAGCCATGCATTATCCATCTTCGGTGATCACTCCGATATTTATGCATGCCGTCAGACAGGCTTTGCAATGCTTGCAAGCAGTAATCCTCAGGAGGTTATGGACTTAGGTGTTGTTGCTCATTTAGCAGCAATCAAAGGTAAAGTACCTTTCGTACATTTCTTTGACGGATTTAGAACTTCTCACGAGATTCAGAAGATCGAAGCATGGGATTATGAGGATCTGAAGGAAATGGCAGATATGGATGCAATCGATGCATATCGTCGTAATGCATTAAATCCTGAGCATCCGGTACTTCGTGGTTCCGCTCAGAACCCTGATGTATTCTTCCAGGCAAGAGAAGCATGTAATACATACTACGAAGCAGTTCCCGGCATTGTAGAAGAATATATGGGCAAGGTTAACGCTAAGCTCGGTACTGATTACAAGCTATTCAACTACTATGGTGCTGCTGACGCAGATCACATCATCGTATCCATGGGTTCTGTAAATGACACCATCGAAGAGACCATCGATTACATGAACGCAAACGGCGCTAAGGTTGGTGTTGTTAAGGTTCGTTTGTATCGTCCTTTCAGCGCTAAGCGCTTAATCGAAGCTATCCCTGCAACAGTTAAGAAGATTACTGTTCTTGACAGAACCAAGGAGCCAGGTTCACTCGGCGAGCCTTTATACTTAGATGTAGTTGCAGCATTAAAGGATACCCAGTTCTCCAATATTCCTGTATTCAACGGCCGTTACGGTTTAGGCTCCAAGAATACTACACCTGCACAGATTATTGCAGTTTATAAGAATACCGCTAAGAAGACCTTCACCATCGGTATCAAGGATGATGTAACTAACCTATCCCTTGATATTACTGAGAATCCTAACACTACACCTGAGGGAACAATCAGCTGTAAGTTCTGGGGACTTGGTGCTGACGGTACTGTAGGTGCTAATAAGAACTCCATTAAGATCATTGGTGATCATACCAATATGTACGCTCAGGCTTACTTTGATTATGATTCCAAAAAGTCCGGTGGTGTAACTATGTCCCACTTAAGATTTGGTAAGAAGCCTATCAAGTCTACTTACTTAATTACTGAGGCAGATTTCGTTGCATGCCACAATCCTTCTTATGTTAGAAAATATAACATGGTTCAGGAATTAAAGGATGGCGGTACCTTCTTACTTAACTGCGGCTGGGATATGGAAGAGCTTGAGCAGCATTTACCCGGACAGGTTAAGCGTTATATGGCTGAACACAACATTAAGTTCTACACCATTGACGGTATCAGCATAGGTAAGGAAATCGGCTTAGGCGGCCGTATCAATACAATTCTTCAGTCAGCATTCTTCAAGCTTGCAAACATCATTCCTGTAGAGGAAGCAGTTAAGTACATGAAGGACGCAGCAACAGCATCCTATTCCAAGAAGGGTGAAGCAATTGTTGCTATGAACCATGCAGCAATCGAACGCGGTCTGACCGGTCTTAAGGAAATCAAGGTTCCTGAGAGCTGGAAGAACGCACAGGATGAAGCGATTATTCATAAGGTAAGCGGCGACAGAAGCGATGTTGTTGACTTTGTTAACAATATCTTAGCTCCCGTTAATGCTCAGCAGGGTAATGATCTTCCTGTATCTGCATTTGCTAATGCAGTTGACGGTACATTACCTCAGGGCTCTTCAGCATTCGAAAAACGTGGTATTGCTGTAGATGTTCCGGAGTGGAATCCTGAAAACTGTATTCAGTGTAACTTCTGTTCCTACGTATGTCCTCATGCTGTTATTCGTCCTGTAGCTATGGATGCTTCCGAAGCTGCTAAGGCTCCGGAAGGAATGAAGAAGACAGCAATGACAGGTCTTGCCGGTTATGAATTTGCTATGACAGTATCCTCACTCGATTGTATGGGTTGCGGCTCCTGTGCTAATGTATGTCCCGGTAAGAAGGGTGCGAAGGCACTTGTTATGAAGCCTCTTGAGACACAGTTAGAAGAGCAGAAGGTATTTGAATATGGTCTTTCCTTAAATGTAAAGCCTGAGGTTGCTGAGAAATTTAAGGATGTTACCGTTAAGGGTAGCCAGTTCAATCAGCCTCTGCTTGAGTTCTCCGGAGCTTGTGCAGGTTGCGGTGAGACACCTTACGCTAAGTTAGTAACACAGTTATTCGGTGACAGAATGTTCATCTCCAATGCAACAGGCTGTTCCTCTATCTGGGGTGGTTCTTATCCTTCCACACCTTACACAGTAAATAAAGAAGGACACGGTCCTGCATGGGCAAACTCCTTATTCGAGGATAATGCTGAATATGGTTACGGTATGTACCTTGCTCAGCAGGCTCTGCGTGAAAGAGTGAAAGAAAAGGTAGAAGCTTTAGCAGCATCTTCAAGCAAAGAAGAGGTTAAGGCAGCTGCTGAAAGATATCTTGCATCCTATAATAACGGTCGTGAAAATGCAGGCGCTACCAGAGCACTCGTAAGAGTTTTGGAAGCTTGCGGTTGTGCAGAAGGTAAGGATATCTTAAAGGATAAGGAATTCTTATCTAAGAAGTCTCAATGGATCTTCGGTGGTGACGGCTGGGCATATGATATCGGCTTCGGCGGTTTGGATCATGTAATCGCGAGTGGACAGGATGTTAATATCTTAGTATTCGATACCGAGATTTACTCCAATACAGGTGGTCAGTCCTCCAAGTCTACTCCTACCGGTGCAATTGCTCAGTTTGCAGCTGCAGGTAAGGAAGTAAAGAAGAAGGATTTAGCAGCTATCGCAATGAGCTATGGCTATGTATATGTTGCTCAGATTGCAATGGGTGCAGATTACAACCAGACAATGAAGGCATTAGTTGAAGCAGAAAGCTACAATGGTCCTTCCATCGTTATTGCTTATGCTCCTTGTATCAATCATGGTATTAAGGGTGGAATGGGCGTATCTCAGACAGAAGAGAAGAACGCAGTTGCATCCGGTTACTGGAATATGTTCCGTTTTGATCCTCGTGTTGCAGAAGAAGGAAAGAATCCCTTCCAGTTAGACAGCAAGGCTCCCAGTGCAAGCTATCAGGAGTTCATCAAGAATGAGGTTCGTTACAGCTCCTTAATTCGCCAGAATCCTGAGAGAGCAGAGCAGTTGTTTGCTAACGCTGAAAAGAATGCATTGGCGAAGTATGAGCACTTGGTAAAGCTTTCCAAGCTCTATGAAGTGGACGCTGAATAATTAAAAACTAATTCATTTTTGTCATAAGAAGAAACAGGCTTGCAGGTATGATGAAGTATTCATACTACAAGCCTGTTAGTTTTTACGTAAGAATCCAAATATATAATTACTGATGTACAAATCAAATGTAAATACTAAAATAATAACAATAATTATTATTAAAATGTGTTGATTTTTGTCTATACAAGATATAAAATGGAAACAAAAGATTGTTTAAGGAGGACATATATGAAAGGCACCGTTGTTTCAACCTGGGTAGAGTCAAGCAAATCATTGTTCGGAAAAGAAGTGGTGAATAAAGCGCTGGCAAAATTTCAGCTTCAACCGGATGTTGTTTTCTCTCCGCTACAGGATGTGGAGGACAGAATTGCAACCGGAATTGTTGATCAGATTGGAGAATTGGTTGGGAAGAACCATCAGGAGATATGGAAGCTGATGGGGGAGCAGAATATAAAAACCTTCAGCAAGAATTATCCGGGATTTTTCCGTCATGCATCGGCATATCAATTCTTAAAATCGATGAATGATGTTCATATCATCGTTATGAAGCGCTTCAAGGGAGCGGTTCCGCCGATTCTTGATGTGACTCTCTTATCATCCCATGACATACTATTTACATACCGTTCCAAACGCGGAATGCATCACTATCTGTTTGGCTTGATTAATGGTGTGGCTGAGTATTTCAACGAACAGATTAAAATCGAAATTTTAGATCAGAAGGAAGGGGAGGTTCAGCTTAAGCTTACCTTTGATCAAGAGATCAGATCAACGAAACGCTTTGGGTTCAATCAGCTCTTCTCCTTCGGTTTTATCAGGAATGTGACCTTGAAAACAGCGATATTGAATACACTGATGATTACGCTGGCTTCCTTCCTTCTATTGCCTGATCGATTGTATGCAATACCAATCGGTGTATCTGCATTTCTGATATCCGTGATTTCATCATTCCTGTTTCACCAGCCTCAGAAGCTACTGAGACAAGAGCTGAGTAAGTTAAGCAATTGTGATTTTGTGGAATATACATCAATAAAAACAAGTGATGAGTATGAAGATATCATGAGTCAATTGAATGAGATTAAGAAGAGAGTACAGAAGGATTTTATCGGCTTCAACGCAATTGTTGATGAGATGTATACCTTTAACCATTCCGTTACTGAAATTGCTAAGACCATGCAATCCACCTCCAATGATATTACGGCAGTGCTAGATGAAGTAGCGGTAGCAGCTATTACACAGGCTGAAGATACGGAGCGCTCTGTAAGTATTCTTAGTGACAGCATCCGCAATGTCACCCGCATCTCATCGGAAAGTCAGACGAATGAGGTAAAGATTGAGGATGCGATAGGGAAGCTGGAGAGTAGCTTTTTGAATGTGGATCACACAACTCTGGAGATACAAGCTGTACTCGAGCAATTCAACACGATTCGTATGAACAGCGACGAGCTTCGCAAGAATGCCGAGGGCATGATGCAGATTGTATCCATCGTTTCGTCGATTGCACAGCAAACCAACCTTCTTGCATTGAATGCTTCTATTGAAGCGGCCAGAGCAGGTGAAGCCGGTAGGGGCTTTGCGGTAGTTGCGGATGAAGTCAGAAACCTCTCCGGACAGACCAATAAGGCCGTGGATCAGATTAATCAGAGCCTTACTGAATTCGTAAAAAGTATCGATGGTGTGGTTGGAGATATTGATGTACAATATCAGATACTGGAATCGGAAAGCGGTAAGCTTGACGATGCAGTAAAGAGTTCCAGTGTTGCTAATCAAAATCTGAAGACGGTATCGGATTTGATGATAGAGACTTCGCAGGAGTTGAAGGTAGAAGCAGACAGTATCGCCGCGCTATTTGATAATATGCATAGTCTGGCAGCGATTGCTGAGGAAAATTCAGCGGCTACCCAGGAGGCAAGTTCCAATGTCGCAGTATATGTTGACCAGATCAATGAACTGACAAGCCAGATTACTGTTTTTGATAAGATGATAAATAACTTCCAGGAAGATCTGGGTCATTATAAAATATAAGTATGACGTAATGAGAGGCTGTTTCAAAGCATATTCATTAGCAAAAGGCAAGAATATCAGTATTCTTGCCTTTTCTAACAATACATGCTTTGATGCAGCCTCTTTCAGATTCTAATGCTTTCATTAATATCTTCAATGATAAAATGCACCTGACTGGATTCGAACCAGCGGCCTTTCGCTCCGGAGGCGAACGCTCTATCCACTGAGCTACAGATGCGTACATAGCCGAAGGGGCCATGTCTGGCGCGCTCGGACTATGTTATTATATACTATCTAAAATGCAAAGTAAAGTAAGTTTTCATCAAATTATCGTCTAGATTCATACATATTAGAACATTGCTTATAATAAGATATAGAGATACAAGCTTAATCGGTGAGCTTTTTTAAAAGGTAGCGTTTCTTGTATTTTATCCGCGCGAATTTTGCTACCCGATTCACGATACTATAATTCACGGCTCCACCAACAACTCCTACGATTGGGATGCCTTGAACAAACTTGGCTGTCAGCAGAGCTTCGGATAAGGCTTTTGAGGTCTCCTTCATCTGCATATCCACATCAACCTGAGCTTCAATGCTATGATCAAGCGTTTCACTAAGCAGTTCAAGCCTTTTATTCAGATCCTTTTGTTGCTCACCTTTGGCTATGGCGGTGTTAATCAGTAGCAGCAGATAAGCTTTTTCCTCCTCTTTATCATAGGAATACCCATAACTTAGAGCGATTTCATAGATCGTCTTTACCATTACAGAGAGAAGCAGAAGGGTGTCAGGCAAGCCGATACCCAGTATACCGAGTACACTGCCTTCCACTACGGAGAAGGAGGAATTGATCAGCTGTGATTGTTTGGAATGGCGATCCAGACGATTGATATGCCTTTTATTCATTCGCTTATCCAGGGCGTAATTATTTATGTCATATTCTAACTCTATTCTGTCCTTATTATAGGTTTTTTCAATGTAAGTACTTCCTTTTTTAAACACTAGTTGAAAGCTCTTATAAAAAGCATTGTTTAAAGTATCAACCAGCTTGGCAGGAATTTTATCCTGTAATTTATCAAGCACCGGTGTAAGTGTAGAGTCCAGAATGGTATGTTCAGATTGGCTTAATATTTTCTGCTCTTGTAGTTCAATTTGTTTCAATTGTTGATTTAGTATAGGATTCATGCTTTTTGCCCTTCTTTCATGCTCGGTCGCTAAGAAAAGCCTTGATTTCACGGCATTCTCTCGTATTTAACCATAAATGACAGATTATAACTTTGACATTTTTTCTAACATATGTTTTAATTATATATTCTATCCAATCCTTTGTAAAATTATATTATGATTAAAAAAGGAGGAGATTATGACGAAAATGTTACATAAATATTAAATAATATTACAAAATAATGAAATATATAGGTTGATTTTTAATCTGGTATCTGCTACAATAGGAAGAGTAAATTAGCAAATATGGAAATGTTATTAAAAGAGTTATTAAGGAGACAATAATGAAACTTAAATATAAAAAAATAATATTATTGACTACAATGAGCACGATGGGAATTGGAATATTGACACTTTCTGTGAGTCAGGACAGACCTAAGGCAGAGGAGAAGACAGCTGCAACTATGTTAAGCTCGGAGATGTTACCGGAAGCGAATGCTTCCGATAACGAAATGTTAAGAGCAGCGGAGGATGCAATTGCTACACCCACCGTTACTGCAGCTCCGACTTCGGTACCGACCCCCACTCCTGTTCCGGTCTATCCGATCGAAGAGAAAGGAACTTACCCGGATATTGATGCTTTATTTGATTCCTATTATACTGCAAAAAATAATCGTGACCTTGATACCTTAAAGAGTATCTTAAGTGATCCCAGTAAGGTGGAATCGGAGGAGCAGCTCCAGACTAAGACGGAATATATTGAGGACTACCGTAAAATCAAGGCATATACGAAAAAGTCAATGAAGGAAGGCGAATATATCGTATATGTTTATCACGAGATTAAATTTACGAGTATTAATACTCCGGCACCCGGACTTGCCAAATTCTATGTGATTACCGGTGAGGATAAAAAGCTGAAGATTTTTTCAGGCGATATGGATGCGGAGACAAAAGCTTATTATGATGAAAGAAATAGCGATGAAGACGTTATTGCTTTAATCGAGATGACAGATGAAAAGAGTACAAATGCCATTGAGAAGGATCAGGATTTAAAGAGCTTTTGGGAAAGCATTGATGCTATGACAAGCAACGGTGACACTGAGAAAGCAGAAGGCGATTCGGCTGAATAATTCATAAATTACTCCTTATACTATAATTAGCTTATAGGATAAGGAGTGTTTTATATGATTAGTAATGTGGATTTGGATTTATTGGAGAAGACCTATCAGAATGCCTCTGTAGGGATTACTGCCATTGAAGCTGTTCTTGATAATGTGAAGGACCAACAGTTCAGTAATGATTTGCATAAACAATTACGAGACTATCAAGAGATTGCTGATAAATCAAAGAGGCAATTAAGTATGAACGGTGTTAAAGCAAAAGACGTCTCCCGATATAACAAAGCAATGATGAAGGGAAATGTGAAAATGAATATTTTGATGAATTCATCGGATAGTCACATTGCACAGATGGTGATAAAGGGAAGTACAATGGGAGTAACCCAGATGACAAAGCTACTTCATGCAAAAAAGAATGCAGATGGCGCGAGTGCACAATTAGCCGAGGAGTTTGTGAAAAAAGAAGAGAATAATATTGAGGTAATGAAGAACTATCTATAAGAGTGTTAATGATAGAAAACTCAGAAGCTTTTACCGGCATCTTCCTCGGTACAGAATTAGCATGCTAGATTATTTTAATATGACAGTTTAAGCAGGACTATGTATTTTCCATAGGCACAGATTATTATCTTGTATCGGTGGAGAAAGCATAGCCCTTTTTAGTACGGGATTAATGAAGGTCTGCGATACTGGCATTCATCAATTCATTACTATAGATAACCTGCAAGGCTGGCTATCCTTAATACATGATTATAAAAATCTTGCGAAGGAGGCTTTCTTTAATACATGATTATAAAAATCTTGCGAAGGAGGTTTTCTTTAATACATGGTTATAGAAAGCTTGCAAGGCAGGCTTTCTATAATATTGGTAATGGACGAACAGAATTAAATAAAGTATAATTAATAATTAACATGGCTGAATGAAATTATATACAACCTCGAAGGTTTCGATGAATATCGCTGTTTATTTGTCAGCAGAGAGCATCGTGGGATAGAAAGGGCAAGGTAAGATATGGCAAAAAGAACAAAAAGATTAACCTCTCAAATTGATGATACACAAGCAGTGAGAATTAATAAATATCTAAGTGAGGCAGGGGTATGCTCAAGAAGAGAGGCCGACCGTTATATTGAAGAGGGTAAGGTTAAAATTGATGGTGTCGCAGCACAAATGGGCTCCAAGGTAACCAAGGAAAATGTGGTTACATTCTGCGATAAGCCGGTCAAGCAGGAAGAAAAACTGGTTCTTATTGCTTTCAATAAGCCGGAGGGTATTGTATGCACGACGGATCATAACGAGCCGGATAATATTATTGATTATATCGGATATAATATGAGGATTTACCCCATCGGACGTCTGGACAAGGATTCGGAAGGTCTGATCTTGTTGACCAATGACGGTAACATCGTCAATAAGATACTCCGTGCGGAGAATAATCATGAGAAGGAATATATTGTAACGGTAAATAAGGAAATCACCTTAGAATTCATCAAACAGATGTCATCGGGAGTGGCAATTCTCGATACGGTAACTAAGCCATGTAAGGTGAATCAGATCGATCGATATACCTTCAGTATTATTTTAACTCAGGGACTCAATCGTCAGATTCGCCGTATGTGTGAAACACTTGGTTATCGTGTCGTGAATCTGAGACGTGTCCGAATAATGAATATCCTGTTGGGAAGATTGAAGACCGGAGATTACAGGAATGTCACAGAACGAGAGATTGAAGACATGAACCGATTGCTTCACAAGGATAAAAGTACACGTTAAACGAAAAATCCGGTCAATTAAAGGCATATGATGACCTGGAATGATGATATGCTTATTCAGAAGAATTATGAAACTATAGTTAAGGAAGGTATGAGCTTGTTATGGATATAAAAAATGAGTTAGAGGAATTACGAAGGCAAATACGGTATCATAATGATCGATATTATAATCAGGATGACCCTGAAATCTCGGATTATGAATATGACCAGCTATCCTTGAGACTTAGGAAATTAGAGCAGGAGCATCCCGAATATACAGACACGGATTCCCCGACCGGGAAGGTTGGAGGCAGTGCCAAGAGAGAAGCGGGTGTTTTAGTGAAGCATAATGTACCGATGCTTAGCCTGCAGGATGTATTTGATAAGGATGAAGTGTACAGCTTCGTGGAAAAGGTACAGAAGGAGCGCCCCGGCACAGTATTTGTTGTAGAGAAGAAAATTGATGGTTTATCGGTAGCTCTTCGCTATACGGACGGAGTCCTGACAATGGGTGTAACCAGAGGGGACGGAATCAATCAAGGTGAGGATGTAACCGAGAATGTTAAAATGATTCAGGATGTAAAAGTAAAGCTGAAGGAGGCTGTTCCCTATATAGAGATCCGCGGAGAGGTTCATATGAAGAATGAGGATTTCGAAGCGGTGAATGAGCGTTTAGAGGCTGCAGGTAAGAAGCTTTTTGCAAATCCCCGTAACTGCTCTGCCGGAACACTTCGGCAGCTGGATCCGGAGGTTGTGAAGGAAAGAAAGCTATCCCTCTTTATCTTCAATGTTCAGGAGGCAAGAGGCATCACCTTCCGTAGCCATTCGGAGAGTCTGGAATGGTTAAAAAAGCAAGGTATCAAAGTAGTGGAGGACAGTAAGCTATGCAGGACAGCTGATGAAGTGTGGGAAGCGATTCAGGCAATCGGTGAAATGCGTGGAAATCTTGCTTATGATATCGATGGAGCAGTAGTTAAGGTGGATAGTCTTGAGGATAGAGCGTATTTCGGAGCGACCTCGAAGGTACCCCGTTGGGCAATTGCTTATAAATATCCGCCGGAGGAAAAGGAGACAGTAGTTAAGGAAATCCGACTCACAGTAGGAAGAACCGGACGTATTACACCTACTGCAATCTTTGAGCCGATCCGGCTCTGTGGTACCAATGTGGAGAAGGCTACCCTTCATAATCAGGATAGAATTGATGAACTTGATGTCCGTATCGGTGACACGATTGCAGTTCGTAAGGCCGGTGAGATCATACCTGAGGTTCTCTATGTGAATAAGGATAAAAGGCCGGAGGGAACAGTGCCTTTTTGTATATCAGACTCCTGTCCCAGCTGTGGTGCGCCTACAGTACGGGATGCCAATACGGCGGATACTAAGTGTACGAATATTAATTGTCCGGCACAGCTTAGCCAGCACATTATCAACTTTGTAGGCCGTAACGCTATGGATATTAAGGGCTTTGGTGAAGCTTATATTGAGGTATTAATTAAGGAAGGATATCTTAAGGATATCGCAGATATTTATTATCTTAAAGACCATAGAGCGGAGCTGATAGAAAAAGGCTTGATTGGAAAAGAGAAGAATACGGATAAGCTTCTGAAAGCGATCGAGGACAGTAAGAATAATGATATTGACCGTCTGATTACGGGTCTTGGCATTAAGAACATCGGAAGACAGGCTGGTTCAGAACTGAAGAAGCATTTTCATTCACTTTATGAACTGGTGAAGGCCACATATGAAGAGCTAGTTGCCATCAATGATGTCGGTGATATTACGGCCAGATCGATTGTTGAATTCTTCTCTCAGGAAGAGAACCGTAATATTTTAGACCGCCTTGAGAAGGCAGGAATGAATTTTACTTCTCTTGGGGAAGAGTCCAATGAGGACCAGCGATTTGCAGGAATGACCTTTGTCATCACCGGAACCCTTCCGTCAATGGGGCGTTCTGAGATGGAGGAATTAGTGAAACGATACGGCGGAAAAGTGTCCGGTAGTGTATCTAAGAATACAAGATATCTGATTGCCGGTGAGAATGCAGGAAGTAAATTAACGAAGGCACAGGAACTTGGAATTGATATTTTGTCAGAAGAGGAAGTTCTTAAATTGTTAGAATAGTAATATATTACTTTTTATAGGAATAATTTGGAGATTTTGAGGATTGTTTGTTGATTTTTTATCAAAATCATGATATGATATTTTTTGCTATGACAATATTATGGAAATGGTGATGAAATATGCCTATTAGAATACAAAGCGATTTACCGGCAAAGAGAGTTCTCGAGGATGAGAACATATTCGTTATGGATGAAACCCGTGCGATGCATCAGGATATCCGACCTCTGCAGATTGCAATTCTTAATCTGATGCCTATTAAAGAGGATACGGAGGTACAACTTCTTCGAAGTCTGTCCAATACACCGTTGCAGGTAGATATCACCTTCTTAACGACCGGAACCTATGTGGGAACGCATACTCCAACCAGTCATTTAGATCAGTTCTATCTTACGTTTGAGGATGTAAGAGAACGGAGATTTGACGGATTGATTATTACCGGTGCTCCGGTTGAACAAATGGATTTTGAAGAGGTTACCTATTGGGATGAGCTGGTTAAGATTATGAACTGGTCAGCTACGAATGTAACTTCGACACTTCATATTTGCTGGGGAGCGCAGGCTGGCTTGTATTACCATTATGGGGTTAAGAAAACATCCTTAGATAGTAAGATGTTTGGCATATTTGAACATAAGGTGCTGGAGAGAAAAGTACCTTTCGTCAGGGGATTTGACGATGTCTTCTATGCACCTCATTCCAGATATACTACTGTAACCAGAGAGGGTATAGAGAGCTGCAAAGACCTTACAATCCTTGCTGAGTCGGAGGAGGCAGGTGTCTTTATTGCTATTGCCAAGGATGGAAAGCAAATATTTGTTATGGGCCATCCTGAGTATGACAGAGTATCCTTGGATAAGGAATATAAAAGAGATATTGCAAAGGGCTTAGATATTGCATTACCAAAAAACTACTATCCGTCGGACCAGCCTGAGTCCAGGCCGAACCTTGTCTGGAGAGCCCATGCAAACGCAATGTATACAAACTGGTTGAATTATTATGTCTACCAAGTTACACCTTATGATCTATAAGGAGGATTCTCGTAGAGCGTGGAATTTTGGTGTTAGGGTGGGGGATATGAAGTATGAAACTGATCAATGCGCTACAGAATAAGCCTGCAATCCTACTGATATTGATGATAGTTGTTGTATGTATTTGCATCATTGGTATTGTTGTGGTATTACTATTTCGATTGGAAAATGAAAAACGGGTTACAAAGGCAGCCATAGAACTAAAAAGAATTACGAATAGTATTCGTGCCGGGCTCGTACATTTTACATTAGAAGGGGATGGCAGGATATTATATGCCAGCAATGGTTTTTATGAGTTGTTAGGCTATGACAAAAGTACAGCTAAAGCAGAGAATAAATTGACCTTACTCGATTTTATCGATCCAAGGGATGCTCATATGCTGGAGGATATGACGAATCAGATCGATCAGGATCTGATTCGCTGTGATGTACGAATGGTATCGAAGGATGGTAGTGTACTGTATTTACTGATGAACGGTAACTGTGTAATCGGTAAGGATGGTAAACACACTCTGTCTGTTGTGTTCGTTGATATAACAGAGCAGAAGAAAATGCAGGAATTGATTCTTCTGGAGGGAGAACGTTACCGTATCGCAACAGAACTGTCGAAGGATGTTCTATTGGAATATCACATAAAGAGTGATTTGATGATACTATCGGAAAAGTTCCGTGAATTATTCGGACTTGATCCTCTGGTTCAGAACTTTTGTGGTGACTGTCTTCAAAGACGCAGTATTATTCATCCGGACGATTGGGGAATCTATCTGGAGCTTTGTGAAGAGCTCACAGAAGGAAAGAGTATAATAGAGAAGGAATTCCGAATCAAGGACCGTTTAGGTGAATATATCTGGTGTCAGCTTATGGGTAAGACCATTTATGATGATGATAAGATCCCGGTACGTGTTATTGGTAAGGTCGTAAATATTGATACTCAGAAGAGAGAATTGGAAGCCCTCGAGTATAAAGCAACCAGAGATCCTCTGACCGGAGTATATAATAAAGAGATGACAATTAAAAAGATAGATAAGTTTATCGCCGGCAATAAGGACAGAATGCATATGTTGATGTTTATTGATTTCGATGATTTTAAGCGTATCAATGATACCTATGGACATCTAAAGGGAGATAAGGTTCTGACCTACATCATCGGACGCATTAAGGAGATATTCTCCGAGGGAGAGATTATCGGACGTATTGGTGGAGATGAATTCGTTGTTTTTGTCGGTAATATTACTGATTTTGATGAGGTATTCACAAAAGCAACTATATTAAAAGATGCTTTAAATACAACCTATATATGCGATAATCATAATATCCCGATCTCGGGCAGTATCGGTGTGGCAACCTATCCGGAGGCCGGTGTTCATTATGAGCAGTTAATGGATCGGGCAGATAAAGCATTATATCGGGTGAAGGAGCAGGGTAAAAAGAGCTTTATGCTATATTCTCCTTCCTTTAAGGATAAATAATAGTGTTATGCTTATAGACATACTATCTGAAATCCTTACGTGAGACCGATTTAGTTATTAACAGAAGACCTAAGCAAATGACGCATAGCAAAAAACAGAAGGCAAGCAGTAAGATGACTTCGTTTATATGCGTCATTTTTTTTATGTACTCATAGCTTTCCTTAAGTAAAAATCCTGCAAGAGCAATAATGAGGCTGGGTTTTACAATAGTATCATCCATGCGGATAGAGAAATGTACATTGCGCATCACGGCATAGGTATCTAGACCGGTTACGATAAATTGACCAATCAGCAGCGCTATCAGATAACCCTTGATGCCATAATAAGGGATTAATATTGCTATTAATATGATTTTACAGATGGAGCTGATAATTGAATTAACGAAGGTTATATGCGCCTTGCCCAGTCCATTGATAATACTGCTTAAGGTTGTTGTCAGATAGATAAAAGGGCATAGCCAGGCAAGAATCATAAGATAGCTGCCTGCCTGTTCATTGTGAAAAATGGTGTTCCCAAGATCCTTTCCAAAGATTATGAATAAACCTGTACTTAGAATGCCTATTATGACACTGTATTTGATGGCAATCGCGGAGGTCTTGCCAATCAGGTAATCATTTTGCATGGCTTGTGCTTCCGAGATGGTGGGGAGAATTAATACAGCCAGAGCATTGGTTAGGGCAGTGGGGAACATGATAAAGGGGATGGACATACCATTAAGGATACCAAAGGTTGCAAGAGCTTCCTCAGTGCTTAACCCAAATCTACGCAGCATGGCAGGTATTAAGATGGCTTCCACACTGTGCAAAATACTGAGCAGCAAACGATTCATGGAAAGCGGGACACTTAAGGACATCAGATTTCGAATGATCTGCTTTCTGCTGTCTGTCTGCGCCTCAGGGTCGGGACCGTAGAGCAGCATCTCACTTGGTGATCGGCTGACCAACATGGAACATAAGTTATAGATACTGGACGCTACCTCTCCGATTACCAAACCGAATACAGCCAGCTGCAGAGTAATCTTTGCTTCTCCGCCACCAGCGTATATAGCTATTATGTATACAACAATTACGCGGATCACCTGCTCCAGCAATTGAGTAGTAGCCGGTACTCCGGCTTTTTTTAATCCGTAATAATATCCGTTGATACAGGCTGTAACACCGCAGAAGGGAAATACAACAGCCAGAATCCGTAGTGAGGTTATGGTCCTTTCCTCCATTAGAAACCGTACAGCGATGAAATCAGCATATTTATATACCAATAGGGAAAGGATAAAGGCCAGAGATATAGAAATCAATAAACCGATACGAAGGATTTTATTTATATTCTTGGGATTTTTTCTGCCAAGCTCTGCAGCAACCAACCTGGAGATCGAGGTTTGAATACCGGTAGCATAGATGGTAAAGCAGATTGTATAGACCGGGAATATTAACTGATATATACCTAAAAGCTCGGCACCCATTGCATTTGACAGAAAGATGCGATAAAAAAAGCCTACAAAGCGGGTGATAAAGCCGGCGATTGTAAGAATCAGGGTGCCCTTTACTATGGTATTCCTTTTGATTTGTCTGGCTTCCTGGGCTGATAGAGTCTTTTTTCTCATAAAGCGGTTGTTCCTATTCACTTCTTTAATGTATATATATTTCTGAATCGGAAAACTTATGTTATAGCCTTTCGTATCTTAGCCATGGATTAATTTTCATAATTAAAAAAATTTTTGTAACTATTCAGAACAGGCTCGAAAATCTTATGGATTTTCGAGCCTGTTCTGGGTCATTCCAGAAGAAATATTTATAAATAGTCCTTAGAATGCAAGCATTCACGTTCTTTTTATAAATATTTCTTCTATTCTGAATAGTTACAAAATATTATTGACAAGAATTATAGTTGGTGTTATGCTTATAACCGAGTAAATTAATAGGAATTAAGTTAATAGGAATTAAAATAATAGGAATTAAATTAGTAGGGATTAAAATAATAGGATTTAGTTTATAATAATAGTGTGAATAAAGGATTTTGTAAAGCAAAAATCCTTGGGAAGAATTGCAAAGTTTGCCTGTTGGAGCAAACTCCTTATTCTTCCGGTTTTTGGGCTACAAACTATCGCTGGGTATCCTTAGCGTAGTACATACCGGTGTAAATTGGCCGGAGAATAGAAAGGTGAGAGACATGAAGCTTTCTACAAAAGGACGATATGGTCTTAGGGCAGTACTGGATCTCGCGGTACATGCAGAGGAAGAAACTGTAGCGCTTAGTCAGATTGCGGAACGGCAGGGAATATCCATGAACTATCTGGAACAGCTAATCGCAAAGCTGAAGAAGGCAGGGATTGTGAATGGTGTTCGAGGTGCACAAGGAGGCTATATGCTGGCGGTACCCGCTGAGGAGCTATCGGTTGGGGCTATCTTAAGAGCACTGGAGGGAGATTTGAATCCCGTTGATTGCTCAGAAGTAATTCAGGGTGAAGCAATCTGCAGCAACTCGGATTCCTGTGTAACAAAATATGTCTGGAAGCGTATAAGTGATAGTATAAATGAAGCAGTTGACGGTATAATGCTGTCGGAGCTTGTTGCTGAAAGCAGGAGAGTACAGAATGGGACAGGTGCTACCGATACAAAAGCAAAACAAACATGTGGTAAATAATATTTATATTAGGAGATGACAACAT
>JAEZKL010000099.1 GCA_023415475.1 Bacillota bacterium
GCCTGATGATATTTGGGATGGATTCCTTCTTTCATGTTTTCACCTCTTTAAGATCGAATAGTTTTATCTATTGGCATTATAATAATTCCAATCTAATAAACAGCTTTTTTATTATAGCACAGGTTATCCTCAAGTGCAATACTTAAAAAACAATTTTAGTCTTTTTGATGGTTTCGATAAATTCAATGTTCGTCTTGGTTCGAAGGAACATATCAATAATACGCTCCAGGGCTTCCTCGGACTTCATACCCCCTAAAGCCTTACGCATCAGATAGGTAGCTTCTAACTCAGGTTGAGTTAACAGCAGATCCTCTCTTCTTGTACTGGATCTCGGCAGATCGATTGCAGGGAAGATACGCTTCTCGGATAAGCTTCGGTCAAGTACCAATTCCATGTTACCGGTTCCCTTAAATTCCTCGAATACCACATCATCCATTCTGCTGCCGGTGTCTACCAGAGCAGTGGCGAGTATGGTAAGACTTCCGCCCTCTCTCATGCATCTTGCTGCACCAAAGAACTTCTTAGGCATATGGAGCGCTGCCGGATCAAGACCGCCGGATAAGGTTCTGCCGCTTGGTTGAACCGTTAAATTATAGGCTCTGGCCAAACGTGTTATACTATCTAACAATATAATTACATCCTGCTTATGTTCGACAAGTCTCTTGGCACGCTCAATAACCATTTCTGATACTCTTTTATGATTCTCGGGAAGCTCATCAAAGGTAGAATAAATTACTTCTACATTCCTTCCTTCAATGGATTCCTTAATATCAGTTACTTCCTCCGGGCGCTCATCAATCAAAAGAATGATCAGCTTCATATCCGGATGATTTTTGGTAACTGCTTTGGCAATCTGCTTCAGCAAGGTTGTCTTACCTGTCTTCGGTTGGGAGACAATCATTCCTCTCTGCCCCTTACCGATAGGAGAAACCAGGTCTACCATTCTCATAGATACTCCGGCTCCCGGTGTCTCAAGATGAATTCTCTGATTCGGAAAAATTGGTGTCAGGTCTTCAAAGCGCTTCCGTTTCTGTGCTTCTGCCGGATGAAAACCATTGACGCTCTTTATATACAATAATGCACTGAACTTCTCGGTCTGACTACGAACCTTCGTATTACCGGATACAATATCACCGGTCTTAAGATTGAATCTTCGGATTTGTGCCGGTGACACATATACATCGTTTTCTCCGGGAAGGTAGTTATCGCAACGGATAAAACCATAACCATCCGGAAGAACCTCCAATATGCCGACCTTTGTCTCTCCACTGTCCAGTTGATCCAATTCACTCTGGCTCGGAGTAGCTGACGGTCTTCTTTCTTCACGTCCCGTAACAGAAATCTGCTCTGTTGCTTCTGCTGCTTTAATCTCTTGCTTTTCAGTCTGAATCGGTTCTTCTTCTGAAGCTACCTTCAATAATGCCTCAATCAATTCACTTTTCTTCATTGTTGTTATGTTCTTTAATCCCTTTTCCTTTGCAATCTCTCGTAAATTGACAAGAGTCATTGAATCATACTGATTACTCATAATTACAGCTCCTTTTCTCTTAGATTGGATTCTCTTACGGAATTATGATATAGAAATGATACAGAATTACTACATGATGGAATTGTCCAAAGATTATCCTAATATGATATTTTATTATACAACAACTCATTTAGAATTAAAAGTGTTTTCTACTGTGCTATTATTCCTATATTTTTCCTTTTATCTTCTTTGTATATCTACAAGTCATAATAAAGCATAATTTCAGCGCTTTTGTTTATAATAACGCAACCATGATACTGCTCAAAACCCGGAAGGAAGTACAAGGAGTTCGTTCCAATGGACGAACTTCGCCATCATGCTACACCAATATACTGGCTAAAACCCGGAAGAACAAGGAGTTCGTTCCAATGAACGAGCTATACCTACCCTTTGTATTAGTTTGTGCCGAGGATTTCGCAGGCACAAACTTTTAAGTGCGAATTATGCATTTCAATAATTCGCACTGGGCTCTTGATTAACACTTTTTAGAGTGCTATGATAGCTGTAAAATGTATAAATATAAAAAATTGTAGGTGGGTAAGAATATGAATTCAAACGAACAAGCATTGAAGCTGCATGA
The DNA here is from genome assembly GCA_023415475.1 of Bacillota bacterium. Taxonomy (GTDB): domain Bacteria; phylum Bacillota; class Clostridia; order Lachnospirales; family Lachnospiraceae; genus Mobilitalea. The sequence goes on from JAEZKL010000099.1 coordinate 2,109, forward strand.
GAAATGGAACGGGAAACTGGAAATCACATCGAAATGTCCGGTGAATACAAGAGACGATTTATCCATAGCATATACTCCGGGTGTGGCAGAACCCTGCCGTGTGATTGCAAAGGATAAGTCAGCCGCTTACCGTTATACAATAAAAGCAAATACGATTGCAGTAATTTCCGACGGGAGTGCTGTTCTTGGGCTAGGAAATATCGGTCCTTATGCCGCAATGCCCGTAATGGAGGGTAAGGCTGTCCTTTTCAAGGAATTCGGCGGCGTAAATGCTGTACCGATCTGTCTTGATACCCAGGATACAGAGGAAATCATCAAGACCATCGTTGCCATCGCTCCCGCTTTTGGAGGCATTAATCTGGAGGATATCTCGGCTCCCAGATGCTTTGAAATAGAAGATCGTCTTAAGACCATTCTGGACATCCCAGTATTCCATGACGATCAGCATGGTACCGCTATCGTGGTACTTGCAGCTGCAATCAACTCCCTTAAGGTTACCGGTAAGCGTAAGGAGGAATGCCGTATTGTTGTGAACGGAGCCGGTTCGGCAGGTATTGCCATCTCTAAGCTTCTTCTTTCCTATGGCTTTCAGCATCTTCTTCTTTGCGATATTAACGGAATTATATCGAAGGAATATAAGAATCTTAACTGGATGCAGGAGCAGCTTCTCTCCGTTACCAATCTTGAGAATAAAAACGGAACCTTAGCCGATGCCTTAGCCGGTGCCGATCTTTTTGTCGGAGTGTCCGCTCCGAATATCTTGACCAAGGAAATGGTTGCCTCGATGAACAAGGATGCAATCATTTTTGCAATGGCTAATCCAACTCCCGAAATTATGCCCGACCTTGCAAAGGAAGCAGGCGCCCGGGTTGTTGCTACCGGACGTTCGGATTTTCCAAACCAGGTTAACAATGTTGTTGCCTTTCCGGGAATCTTCCGCGGAGCCCTGGAGGGCAGAGCATCCCAGATAACAGAAGAGATGAAGCTGGCGGCTGCCGTGGCAATTGCCGGTCTGGTCGCTGACAGTGAATTACACGAGGATAATATTATGCCACAGCCCTTTGACCCCAGAGTCAGTGATGTGGTAAGTAGTGCTGTAAAAGCACTTATCAGAAAGTAGAGTGGAATATGTGGGATCAGAAGAGATATCATTCCCTGGATTATGAATTGAAAAGGTGTTTTGGCAGAAAGATCTACAAGCTGTCACTGAACGGAGGAATGTCATGCCCAAACCGGGATGGTACTCTGGATACCCGTGGTTGTATCTTTTGCTCTGAGGGCGGCTCGGGTGACTTTGCCGCAGGTTTTCAGAAGGATATAAAAAAGCAAATCGAGGAAGCGAAGGCTAAAATTACAGCTAAGCTGGTCAACCCTGTTAACACAGGATACATTGCCTACTTTCAAGCCTATACGAATACTTATGCCCCAGTGGAATACTTAAGGTCCATATTCTCTGAAGCAATCAACCATTCCGATGTCGTTATTCTATCCATCGCCACCAGACCGGACTGTATCAACGAGGAAGTTCTTGCTCTACTTACAGAGCTGAATCGGATTAAGCCTGTCTGGATTGAGCTTGGATTACAAACAATACATGAACATACTGCAGCTTATATACGAAGGGGATATCCTCTTAAGGTATTCGAAGAGTGTGTTCTTTCACTCCAACAGCATGGCATTCCGGTCATCGTTCATACTATTCTGGGCTTGCCAAAGGAGTCAAAACATGATATGTTAATGACTATGGACTATATATCCACCCTTCCAGTCCAAGGTATTAAATTACAGCTTTTGCATATATTAAAAGGAACTGATCTCGGACGGTCTTATGAAGAAGGCAGTCTGCACGAGGAGCTCACCTTGGACGCCTATGTCGATATTGTCATCTCCTGCATCGAGCGTCTTCCGGAGGGAATGGTTATTCATCGAATCACCGGTGACGGTCCTAAGAATTTATTACTTGCTCCCTTATGGAGCGGCAATAAAAAGCTTGTGCTTAACCGAATACACAGCCAGATGAAGGAACGGGATACTTATCAAGGGAAATTCTATCATTGCCCGATCTGATTAAAGGAGGTTAGCAATGCAATCCGATACCTTTATGTTATATAAGCTTATGATACTCTATATCCTGAGTAGAGTTAACTTTCCTTTAACCAATGCTCAGTTGACCACATTTATATTAGAAAAGGAATATACCAATTATTTTAACATTCAAAGGGCCATCTCGGAATTGATTGATGATGCCTATATTACTACGAAGATAATTCGCAACAGCACCTTGTATCGAATTACAGATAGCGGAAATGAGACACTTCTCCTTTTTGACAATATGATCTCCACCGGTATCAAGGAGGATATCGAAGCTTATCTGGTAGAGAATAAATACGAGCTTCAGGCCGAGGTATCCACTCAGGCTGAATATTATCAGGTTAAAAAGGGCGAATTCGCTGCTCACCTTAGCGTAATTGAACGAGATGCCCCCATTATCGATTTGACTCTCATTGTCACTACACAGGAGGAAGCCAAAAGCCTCTGCAACAACTGGCGAGAAAAGAGCTCGGATGTATATGCGCATCTGATGTCTATGTTATTATAGCAATTATATTTGAGCTGTTGCATAATGCACATAAATAGATAGGGTAAGGATAGTATGCATCCCATTATGCACTTATCCTTACCTTATATTAATTTATTAATTATGCAAATGCCCCTTCTTTATCATTCATTCAATCAGTCTGTTCACTCCAGTTTCTCTGATTCTTCATTCATGCTCTCAGGTTTCTGTGGCTCAAAACAAATCTCTTCGATACATTCCCAGATTTCTTCCCTGCCCTGTTTGCTTGTAGCTGAAAAGGGGAATATCTTCGTTCCCGGTATTACCTGCAAGCCCTCTTTAATAATCTTTACCTGTTTTTGAATCTGACTACGGTTAATCTTATCCAGCTTGGTCGCAATGATAATCGGGTGAAATCCCTGATATACAATCCAATCATACATGTTCTTATCGTTAACGGAGGGCTCATGGCGGATGTCCAGAAGCAGGAAGATAAGCTTAAGCTGGCCTGAGGTCTTCAGATACTTCTCAATCATCTTTCCCCATTTTTCTTTCGTGGTTCCCGACACCTTCGCATATCCGTAACCAGGCAGATCCACATAGTATAGAGCATCATTGATATTATAGAAGTTAATGGTCTGTGTCTTACCGGGTTGACCTGAGGTTCTCGCAAGGGATTTTCTATTCATAAGAGCATTGATTAAGGAGGATTTACCGACATTGGATTTCCCTGCAAATGCCACCTCCGGCTTATCATTAACCGGCAGTACACTAGTAATTCCGCATACCGTCTCCAAATTTACACTTTTTATAATCATCAAGCATCCCTCACTTATCAAATAATTTATGTAAAACCATAAGGACTATAACACAATGTTATTCATAGATAGACTGCCACTCAGACTGAATGATGAAGAGGATGTTTCAAAACATGTATTGTTAGCGAAGGTAAGGGTAAGATGCATCCCATACCTTATGCTAATGAATGTGTTTTGAAACATCCTCCTCATTTCTAAATCATAAGAAGACAGCCTTTCTTTTCTATGCTATCTCGTTTTTACTCTTTTTGGCACTGCGCTTTGCAATCGGCTTTCTGGTTACTACTTCATCAGAAAGTACTATCGTTGGCTTCTCTTTGCCAAGAACTGCATCTCTAGTAATAATACACTTGGTCGCATTCATATCGGAAGGAATGTTATACATGGAATCCATCATAACATTCTCCATAATGGCACGAAGTCCTCTTGCTCCGATTTTTCTCTTGAAGGACTGCTTTGCTATCTCCTCTAGAGCACCCTCTTCAAATTCCAGCTCTACGCCGTCCAGCTCGAACAGCTTCTTGTACTGCTTTGTGATAGCATTCTTCGGTTCGGTAAGAATACGAACCAATGCCTCTTCATCCAACATATCAAGTGCTACCGTAACCGGCACACGTCCTACAAATTCAGGTATAAGACCGAATTTAATCAGATCCTGCGGCATTACCTGACGGAACAGCTCACCTACATTTGTCTTATTCTTCTCGTTAATCTGAGCATTAAAGCCAATGGATTTCTGTCCGGTACGTGCTTCAATAATCTTCTCCAGGCCATCAAATGCACCACCGCAAATAAACAAAATATTTGTGGTATCGATCTGAATAAATTCCTGATGAGGATGCTTTCTTCCACCCTGCGGCGGAACGGATGCAACCGTACCCTCCAGGATCTTAAGTAATGCCTGTTGTACGCCCTCACCGGATACATCTCTCGTAATGGAGGTATTCTCTGATTTTCTGGTTATCTTATCTATCTCATCGATATAAATAATACCATATTCCGCACGCTCAATATCAAAGTCTGCGGCTTGGATGATTTTCAGTAGGATATTCTCAACATCTTCACCTACATATCCTGCTTCGGTCAGTGCAGTTGCATCTGCAATTGCGAAGGGTACATTCAGTAATTTTGCTAAGGTCTGAGCCAGATAAGTCTTACCGGAACCGGTAGGGCCAATCATGAGTATATTACTCTTCTGTAACTCAACATCCAAATCCTTTTCAACAAGCACTCGTTTGTAATGATTATATACAGAGACAGCCAGAACCTTCTTTGCTTCATTCTGCCCAACTACATGCTGATCTAAGAAAGCCTTGATCTCCGCGGGTTTCAACAGATTGATGTCTGTATTAACTACAGGTTCACCTTCAAATTCTTCTTCAATAATCTCACTGCATATCTCAATACATTCGTCACATATATAGACACCCGGTCCGGCAATCAGTTTCCTTACCTGGTCTTGAGTTTTATTACAAAAGGAACATCTCAGTTGTTTTCTGTCATCTACCTTTCCTGCCACTGCCCTATCACCTCTTCTCTCTGCTTAATAAGTATCATAGTGCCTTCGAATTATCTGTGTACTAAGAGACCATCGATAATTCCGTACTCACGAGCTTCTTCCGCACTCATATAAAAATCTCTTTCTGTATCAACCTCAATGACTTCAAGCGGTTTGCCGGTGTTTGCAGCAAGGATCTCATTGAGCTTTCTTCTGGTCTTAATAATATTATCTGCTACAATCTTAATATCGGTAGCCTGACCCTTCGCACCGCCGGAGGGCTGATGAATCATTACCTCCGCATTGGGAAGGGCAAATCTCTTACCCTTTGTACCGCCGGATAACAGGAAGGCACCCATACTCGCTGCCATACCGATGCATATGGTAGACACGTCACATTTAATATAATTCATTGTATCATAAATTGCCATACCTGCTGTTACAGATCCACCGGGGCTATTGATATAGAAATTAATATCCTTGCCGGGATCCTCTGACTCTAAGAATAACAACTGCGCAACGATTAAGCTTGCAGTTACATCGTTCACTTCTTCACCGAGGAAAATGATTCTTTCCTTTAATAATCTGGAATAGATATCATAGCTTCTCTCACCACGACTAGTTTGTTCAATGACATAAGGTACTAAACTCATACATTTATCCTCCTTTTAAAGTGGCCAGTTTGAATGATAAAACAAATCACACTGGAAGAAACTGTGGTACTCGTACAATCGTGCTCGTTCCTTGTCTCTTCCGGGTTGTAAGCTGACTGGAAAAGGCAGCATGTAGCATCAATTTGGATTTTTATACTTCCTTTGCCTTAGCAACTACAAAGTCTACTGCTTTCTGAACTGCAATGTCAGCCTTAATCTGCTCCTTTTCCTTCTCGCCGATTAATTCCTTCAATTTATCTAATTCCATCTGATACATGGAAGACATCTCTGTAAGCTCCTTCTCCATCTCCTCTTCGGACACTTCGATCTTCTCTGCCTTTGCTACAGCCTCTAATACTAATCTGCTCTGAATGCGCTTAAGAGCCTGAGGCTTTAAGGTCTCCATGAACTTCTTCGCATCCATACCGGTAAACTGGAAGTATTGCTCGATGGAAAGTCCCTGATACTGCATTCTCTGAGCAAAATCCTCTGCCATCTGATTAACCTGGGCAGCGATCATCGGCTCGGGAATATCCATGGTGGTTCCTTCGATAATCTTATCTACTACTTCATTTTCCTTCGCAGTCTTTAATTCTTTTTCTTTATTTTCCTTAATTGTAGCCTTGATACTCTCTTTATATTCATCCAATGTTTCAAATTCGGATACGTCCTGTGCAAAATCATCGTCTAACTCAGGAAGCTCTTTTACCTTTATCTCTTTAACGGTAACCTTAAATAATGCCGGCTTACCTGCTAATTCCTTCGCCTGGTATTCTGCTGGGAAGGTAACATTAACCTCTACCTCTTCGCCGATCGCCTTACCGATTAATTGCTCCTCGAAGGTATCAATGAAGGAATGAGAGCCGATGGTAAGAGAGTAGTTCTCACCTTTACCGCCTTCAAAAGCAACTCCGTCTACAAAGCCTTCGAAGTCGATTACAGTAATATCGCCATCCTGTACTGCTCTATCCTCTACTGTGATGGTTCTGGAATTCTGCTCACGCTCTTTGTCAATCTGAGCCATAATCTCTTCTTCCGTCACTTCAGCAACCTTCTTGTCAACCTTGATTCCCTTATAGGTGCCTAAGGTTACTTCCGGTTTTAATGCCACTTCTGCTGTAAAGATAAAGCTTTTACCCTTCTCAACCTGAACTACATCGATGTCAGGTCTGGATACGATCTCAAGTCCGCTTTCACCGGCAGCCTTCTCATATGCCTCGGGAATTATCTCATTTGCTGCATCCTCATATAGAATGCTTGCGCCATACATCTTCTCGATGATAGCGCGAGGAGCCTTACCCTTACGGAAGCCCTGGACATTGATCTTGTTCTTGTTCTTCTGGTATGCTTTCTCTAAAGCAATCTCGAATTCCTCAGCGGAAGCCTCTATAGTAAGCTTTGCCATATTTTTCTCTAATTTTTCAACCTGTAAACTCATTTTGAATCCTCCTAGTGTATTGGGATAGCTTTATCCCTGTTATTCTTCCTGAAAGACGATATCTTCCAAGCATATTCTGTACCTTACTTTTTGCTATTTATGTTTATTTCATACGCTTTTAACGTAAAAGTACTTATTATCTGCGTTTGCAGACATTTTGACATTAGTATATTATAACATATTCTTTCTGTAAATACTATTTTTATTTTTTTACAGTTCAGCCATACAAATTTTAAGCACGATATTCAAACGAACGCTTTTTCGTTTAAATTACATTTTTGTGAAGCTCCTCAATTATTTTACATGTCCTTGCGTCTTCATCACTTCTACGACATGATCTACCAGGGTACAACAGATTTCTTCCGAGACTGCCTCAACCATTACCCGGACCACAGGTTCTGTACCGCTTTCCCGAACCAGGATGCGTCCGTCATTACCCAACTCCTTCTCCACCTCACTCACTGCTGCCATAACAACCGAGTCATCCTTCACCGCTTTTTTGTTATGTACCTTAACATTCACCATAAGCTGAGGATAGATTGTGATATCCTTCAGAAGCTCCGATAGAGGTGCTTTACTTTCAAGCATAACCTCCATAATCTTCAAGGATGTAAGAACGCCGTCTCCCGTGGTTGCATGCTTACTGAAAATGATATGGCCGGACTGTTCTCCCCCGATGGAGTGGCCGTTTGCCATCATATTCTCATATACATACTTATCACCCACAGCGGTTTTCTCGTACTTAATCCCCTTGTTATCCAAAGCCTTATAAAGCCCTAGGTTAGACATAATAGTGGTGACCACGGTATTATTTTTCAGATCATTACGGCTCTTCAAATAGACACTGCAAAGATACATGATTAAATCTCCGTCTATTATATTTCCCTTTTCATCCACGGCTAAACAACGATCTGCATCTCCATCGTATGCAAAACCGACATCCAGCTTGTTCTCCACAACAAATTTCTGCAGATGCTCTATATGAGTCGAACCGCAGTTACGATTGATATTGGTACCATCCGGTTCACTGTTGATTACAAAGGTCTTTGCACCGAGTGCATCAAATACACCCTTGGCAACGGTGGTTGCAGCACCATTAGCAAGGTCAAGACCCACACGCTTATCGGAGAAGGATCTGGTTGCCAGTGAAATCAGATATCCTATGTAACGGTTTCGTCCGATGGCATAATCCACGGTCCGTCCAATATTCTCTCTGGTCGCAAAAGGAAGGTTATCCTCCTCACTGTCGATATAAGCTTCAATTAAATCCTCTACCTCAGCCTCCAGCTTATAACCATTACCGTTGATTATTTTTATTCCGTTATCATAATAGGAATTATGGCTGGCCGAAATCATGATACCACAGTCAAAGTCTTCACTTCGTACTACGTATGATATGCTTGGTGTTGGGGTAACATGTAACAGATATGCGTCTGCTCCGCTTGCTGTCAATCCGGCCACCAGGGAATACTCAAACATGTAACTGCTTCGTCTTGTGTCCTTTCCTATTACAATATTCGCTTTATGCTCCTTACCGTAATAGTATCCTAAAAATCTTCCCACCTTATAAGCATGCATTACTGTCAGATTGACATTTGCCTCGCCGCGGAAACCATCTGTACCAAAGTATTTACCCATAGTCTCATATCCTTTCTAATATTTAATGTTAAAGCTTCATTAGAAATTTTTGTATCATATAAAAATTAGCATCATAAAAAGTCTAGCTTCGCAGACGCTTTTGAAATTAGTATATGTATATGCTCCTTTTCGTACATCACATGTGCTACAACATAATAAAATCCTAAAAGCACGTTTATTTTATCATAGATAGTACGATTATGGAAATGAAAATTTGTTAATTAAAAAAAAACATCACCGAATTAACTAGTGATGTTGTTTCCTCAGTGATGTTTTTTGTTAATTTAGATTACTGTTGGCCGCCAGACATCTGTTGTTCCTGCTGTCTGATCATACGTCTAACCATTTCTCCACCTACAGAACCATTCTGTTTGCTAGTTAAATCTCCGTTATAACCTTGCTTTAACGGAACGCCGATTTCGTTAGCGATTTCCATTTTGAAACGATCAAGAGCTTCTCTTGCCTGAGGAACTTCTGCTCTGTTTGATCCACTATTATTATTACTTGCCATATTAGTTTCACCTCCATTTTTATTAGTATCAAAGCAACCAAGTACAAAATCAACTGATTGTAGGTTCAGCGGCTTCTAATAAGTATTATCACCGCACGTGATTTCGTTTTGTATTGCCTGTAATCTTATTGTTAACAGCTTAGGTAAATATTATGATGGTAATTTCTGTTCATTCTACCATCTAACTAATGTTCCGACTTTTTATCGTAATAATGTATAAAAAAATCGGTCACCCAAGCTTAGTATAGGATGACTTATTGTTTTTTATTACATTATGAAGAAAATAAAATTAGTAAATTGTTAGTAAATATGTATTACTGAGCCGTCGCACTGACACCGTTTGCCGTATTAAGAAAGCTCTGCCACTGTTGTTGAACCTTCTCCACCGATTCTGCCGGTGTTAATGCGCATGCATCAAGATCAATATTATTCCAGATGCTTCTCTCCCCTCTTCACTTAGTGCTTTTTACATGATAGATAGTGCTAAAAAAATTCCACTATCTTTACTTGCAGGGTGCTTTGCGTTATACTGTTTTAGATATATATTGAATGGATGAAAGCGAGGATACAAAATGAAAATCGTAGTATTGGCTGGAGGAACCAGTACGGAAAGAGATGTCTCCTTATCTACAGGAAGCATGATATATAAAGCATTAAAGAGCAGAGACCACCAGGTTGTCTTACTCGATGTATACTTAGGTTACGAGGGCGAGGTTGCCGGCATATTTGATATAGAGAAGGATTTTGCATCAAGTTTTGGTGCAGTGAAAGCGAGCAATCCGGATATTACCCAAATTAAAGCGATGAGAAAGGGTGATACAGACAGTTTTTTCGGTCCGAATGTGCTCGATATCTGTCGTATGGCGGACATCGTCTTTTTAGCACTTCATGGTGAGAACGGCGAGGACGGCAAGCTTCAAGCTGCTTTTGATTTGATGGGTATCAAATACACAGGTACCGATTATACCAGTAGCGCCCTGGCTATGGATAAAGCGATTTCCAAAGAGTTATTTGCATTTTATCATATCCCTACCCCGACCGGAATTCGCGCTAAGAAGGGGCAAGCTTTTGAATGGAAGCTGTATCCTTGTATTGTCAAGGTGTGTAACGGTGGTTCCAGTGTCGGTGTATCGATCGCGAAAAATGCTTCTGAGATGGAAGCCGCTCTCGCAGATGCTTTTGTATACGGTAATGAAGTCGTTATCGAGCAATTTATCAAAGGTCGTGAATTCTCTGTTGGGGTCATTGACGGAAAGGCTTTACCGGTAATTGAGATTGCACCCTTGGTTGGGTTTTATGATTATAAGAATAAATATCAGGCCGGCAGTGCTATCGAGACCTGTCCTGCTGATCTTAGCACAGAGCTTACCGTAAGAATGCAAAGAATCGCGGAAGAAGTTTTTATAGCCCTGAGATTAAAAACCTACGCACGTATGGATTTTATGCTGAATGAGCAAGGTGAAATCTTCTGTCTGGAAGCGAATACTCTTCCCGGCATGACTCCCACCTCTCTTCTTCCGCAGGAGGCAAAGGTGATCGGAATGGATTTCCCCAGTCTGTGCGAGAAGATTATTGAGATATCCTTAAACAAATATAGATAGTCGGTTGCAAACCGTATGGAGGATTACAGATTGAAGAATATGACATTAACTCAGATTGCCAAAGCAAGTGGCGGTATGCTTTATGGAGCGGATCCGGGGCGGGAGGCGGCAGGTGTAGTTATGGACTCAAGAAAGGTGGAACAGGGTTATCTGTTCATCGCATCGGTAGGAGAGCGTGTCGATGGTCACAGTTATATTAGCGAGGTGTTTGATAAAGGAGCGTTAGGCGTTATCTGCGAGAAGGCTCCCGAGTCTCCCAAGGGTCCCTATATACTTGTTGAGAATAGTTTAAAAGCCTTAAAAAGCATCGCAATGTGGTACCGCGAACAGCTTAACATAAAAATCGTAGGCATTACCGGTAGTGTCGGCAAGACCAGCACGAAGGAATTCATCAGCTCTGTACTGTCACAAAAATATCAGGTATTAAAGACAGAAGGTAACTTCAACAATGAAATCGGATTGCCTCTGACCATACTACGTATCAGAGAAGCTCACCAGGTAGCTGTTCTGGAGATGGGCATCAGTGATTTCGGTGAGATGCACCGCCTCAGCGAGATTGCCAAGCCGGATATCTGTGTTATCACAAACATCGGGCAATGCCATCTCGAAAACCTCCATTCCAGAGAAGGAATCCTTAAGGCAAAAACAGAAATATTTGATTTTATGAGCGAAAGCGGTCGTGTATGCGTAAACGGCGACGATGATATGCTGGCTACCATTAAGGAAGTGAAGGGCATGCGTCCGGTTCGCTTTGGACTTGGCAGCGATAATGATGTCACCGCCACTGACATTGTTTCAAAAGGACTTTTCGGAAGCTCCTGTGACATACATGTTGGCTATAAACCCTTCCATGCGGAGGTCCCACTACCCGGAGCTCATATGGTATTGAACGCCCTTGCCGCTACTGTAGTCGGAAGTCTTCTTGATATGACAAACCGGGAAATCGAAGCCGGAATCACCTGCGTAAAGCCCGTCGGAGGCAGAAGCAATATCCTTCGTGAACAGAAATGGACCATCATAGACGACTGCTACAATGCGAATCCCGTATCTATGAAAGCCGCACTTGATCTTCTTGGAATGGCGAATACCAGAAAGGTTGCAATACTGGGAGATATGTTCGAATTAGGCGAGAATGAGGTGCTTCTTCATAAAGAGGTTGGCGAATATGCCGTCAAAGCCAAGGTTGACTTGTTGGTATGTATCGGTTCTCTATCCCTTCATATGTTCCAGGGAGCACAGGAACAAAATAAACTCTGCCCAAGCGGCAATACCAGTCAGCTATTATATTATACAACACGTGATGAGCTGATTGCCTCTCTTTCTGACATACTGAAAGCAGATGACACTATTCTGGTTAAGGCCTCCCACTCCATGGGCTTCGAACATGTGGTGAAAGCCCTGCAGGAATAATAGAGATTTTGAAATGATAAAGAAAAGGACTGTTATCTAGATTATGTTACTGACCCAGACGGTAACGCTCCCTTCTCTCACACACAGGTTGACGGACAACCCACTGTTATGTATGCCACTATCGAACACGAGTGTTCGCTATTGTCTTACATAAAAGCGGGTTGTTCGTCAAACAGTGCATTATGAGAAGGAAGCATCACCGTCTGAGTCAGTTTTTTATTGCCGGGAAACAGTCCTTTTCTTTATCATATTTACACTTCTACATATATTGTTTATACGTCCAAGCCACATTGTTCGCTATTTCTGACGGATGACTGCTGTACTTGATCACCGCTTTCACGCAGCTATTCCTACTGCGGGCTTTTGAACTGGGGAGAGCTCTTCTACTTTTAACTGCCTTTACATATACATATAACAATCAGTATGTGGGGGTTGGTTAAATGGACCATCTTAAGAGTATCAATAATTTTCTATGGGGGATTCCCTTACCGGTACTATTATTCAGTGCCCACATCTACTTTACGATTCATCTGAAGGGTGTCCAAAAGCACATTGGTAAGGCGATACGATTATCTTTTATACCGGACACTAAGGCTGAGGGCGATTTAAGCGGCTTTGCTGCTCTGTCCGCAACCTTAGCTGCAACCATCGGAACCGGTAATATCATAGGTATCTCAACAGCGATCGCCCTTGGTGGACCAGGGGCCATTTTCTGGTGCTGGCTTACAGGTGTTCTCGGCATGGCCACCACCTACGCCGAATGCTTCCTTGGTGTCCTATATCGTAAGCGTACCTCAGACGGTACTTTCCTCGGTGGTCCTATGTATGCTCTTGAGTATGGTGTGGGACAGAAATGGCTGGCTGTATTATTCAGTATCTTCACTCTGATTGCCTCTTATGGTGTAGGCTGCTCCACTCAGGCACGTGCTGTAACTCAGACTCTACATACCCTCTGGGGTCTTCCCGAATATGTAGTCGGTATCGTAGTTGCTCTTATTGTGGGCTTAGTCATTGTTGGCGGCATCAAATCCATCGGGAAAATCTGCAGTAGGCTGGTACCCGCCATGGGTATCTTCTATATTCTCGGATGTATGGTACTGCTTATTATTAATCTGCCATATCTGAATTCGGCTATTACACTGATTCTGAAAAGTGCTTTTCTTCCTTCGAAGCTCCCCGCAGCTGTTGTCGGAGGCTTTATTGGCAGCACCATTAAATCTGCTGCCAGGTACGGAATTGCACGCGGTTTATTCACCAACGAAGCCGGTATAGGTTCAGCCGCTATCGCTGCTGCCGGAGCAAAAACCTCTAGTCCCGGAAGGCAAGCCTTAATCTCCATGAGTGCCACCTTCTGGGATACAGTAGTGATCTGCGCTATCACCGGGCTCGTTATTATCACCAATCTGATCAAGAATCCTTCCTCTGTAAACGGTTACGCCTTTACCGAACTAACAACCGCAGCGTTTGATACAATTCCGTTTGGTACTGTATTCCTCGGACTTTCCTTGATCGCTTTTGCGATAGCCACCTTAATTGGATGGTCCTATTTTGGAGAAAAAGCGGTAGAATACCTATTCGGAAAATCCGGAATAGGTACCTACCGCATCTGTTATATCCTTATGATTTATGTCGGGTCAGTTATGTCATTAGAACTTGTATGGGAGCTCACAGATCTGGTAAATGCATTTATGGCTCTGCCTAATCTGGTCTGTCTATTCTTCCTTCGTAAGCAGATACTCCCTTACGGAAAAAACTGATTTCGGTTTAAAAATCCTAAATGAATATTCCTAGTCTAAGTTTATTCGTTATAATATGCATACTGAATAGCCTGTGCTATTCGAGAAGCCTCCCCCGGTCCCTTCAAGGTTTTTATTAAGGATAAAGAAAAGTCAATTGCTGTACCCATTCCCTTACCAGTCGTTATATTACCATCCTTTACTACGTTGGTATTAGTTACTTGAGCTCCCAAAAGCAGATCTTCATTTCCGGGATAGCAGGTAGCTTTCCTTCCTTTTAGCAGCCCTTTGCTTCCGAGCACTCGAGGCGCCGCACAGATTGCTGCCAGTTTTTTATCAGTGGCGGCAAAATCCCGAAGCAGTCGATCTAACCCTTTATGCTCTTGCAGATTATTGGTTCCGGGCAACCCTCCCGGCAATACCAGCAAATCAGCATCCGAATAATCTACCTCATCAAATAGAGCGTCAGCTATCGTTGTGATCTGATGGGAACCTGTAACACGAAGGTCACCGGTGATAGAAACCATCACAATATCAATATTTGCTCTCCGAAGCAAATCAACTACCGTTAAGCCTTCTATTTCTTCAAACCCTTCTGCCAAAAACAGATATACCTTTGCCATACGAATACTCCTTCTTCTGTCGATATGGTTCTATTATAATGTTTCTTACTAACCATTTCAACAAAGAATATTTATCATATTCGGTAATTCAGGCTAATTAATCATGAGACTCTTCACTCCCACATTCTTTAGGGTAAGCATCGGTTTGCAGGTGATTGCACTGGCATTTGATCCGACCGGACATACTTCCAAGCAATACAAATCATCATAGGGAACTTTGAATTCAAAGCAGCCACAGCCATATATACTCGCACAATGCATTAACCTGTTTCTATCGCCGCAAGCCTTGAAAAGCTTAATCTCCCAACCATGATTATGGCAGCAGCTACAGCCCCAGATACATCCAAATATTACACCCGCTTCTACCAGACAGCCTTGTTTACATTTCTCCTCTTCCACCAAAACAGGCACGGGAACTGGTATTGGTTTGATAATAATTGTACTTTCATTCGGTGGACAGGGTTTACACTCTTCACAAACCGGACAAGGCATACACTTCTCGCATTCAGGGCAAGGCATACACTTCTCACATTCAGGACAAGGTTGTGCTGGTAATACTTCCGGACACACGGGACACGGAGGCGGAATTACGGGAGGCGGACACACCTCACATACAGGACAGGGTTGTGCTGGTAATACTTCCGGACACACAGGACACGGAGGAGGAATTATGGGAGGCGGACACTCGGGACACGGAACAGGAATACTTGGAGGTGGACACACCTCACATTCGGGACAGATCGGCTGCGGACTGGGTGTCGGAAGCGGCAGCTGTGGTGCCGGCTGTGGTCTCGGTGGTGTCGGCTGCGGTCTCGGTGGTGTCGGCTGTGGTGGCGGC
>JAEZKL010000138.1 GCA_023415475.1 Bacillota bacterium
AAGTCGAAATTCCCGCGGTACCACCCGCATTGAGAGCGTAGCTCTCCACTTACTTACACTTAACGCGTGTCACGCACGAACCTACTAATCGTTCAATTCGCGGGCTCCGGAGTGTTCCGTATTCTACTTATCACCATAGGTGTGCTCTCAGTCGGTGGCTCACCATTCCTGTCGTTCGGTTATTCGGTAGAACAAAGTCTCCTTCTTGGCCGATTACTGTTTTTGGTTATAAAAAGACAAAGGTATTGTGAAGAAACAACACCTTTGCTGTTGACTTATATTAGCACATAGTATTAACAAAATCAAGTAGAAATATTTTATTGATTTAAAACTCCGAAAACATGCTCCATGGCAAAACAGATGAGGTCAATTCTTTATTATCATAGCTATAATTAACCAGGTGGTTTCTTCTTTACTTACTTAACCGAAATTGATGAGGAGTAATCTTGTTCTTGGCTTTAAAAGCCTTAATCAGATGACTGCAGTCAGAAAAACCTGTTTCTTGACTAATGTAAGTTAAGTCAAAATTGGTAAAGAGAAGCAAGTCTTCTACTTTACATAAACGAATAAATTCTATATATTTTTTACAGGATTGTCCATAGATATTACGAAAGCTTTGAGCAAAGTAGGAGTAGCTCATATTACAGCTCTTTGCAATCTCTTTCACACTAAGTTCTTCTCCGATATGTTGGTCGATATATTCAGTAATGGTATAGATGGATGAATTCTTTGATATTGGAGAGAATAATTTATCCGTGTCAAATCCGTTGGAGCGCCAGATTCGGATGAGCTTAGTAAGGAGTTCTTTTATCTTGGATTGAAGAATCATCTGATAACCATACTGAAGCTTGTTTATTTCCTGAACACATTCCGAAAATATAGTTCCCATTGGTATACCAATTAAAGTCTTGGAGGGAAAATAGATATTCGCATACTCGTTGTTGATCACATTGGCAAAGAGAGTTGCATAATTCACACCACTAGCAATAGGATTTACCGATCCGCTAAGCTGGTTCAGATCAAATTTTAAAACATAATATTTCATAGGCTCTTCATTTACACCATAGATTGCATGAACGGTAGAAGGAAGAAATAGGATTAAATCTCCAACATTAACGGTGTATTTATCATCATTATTGTATACCAGTGCGCTTCCTTCTATGATGTATAGGATTTCCATATAATAATGCCAGTGAGGAAGAGTAGGAAATCCATCTAATTGTGGGTTGCAAATAAAACATTCATATGGTTGGTTTAATTTATCAATAAATTCAAATAGTGATTTCAGGCAAATACCTCCTTGTTATTTACATAACGAAAGTTGAACAAGCGATTCTAGCTCACATCCAATTCCAATCAAAGCAGTAAACTCATAATATGATTTATCATAGATTTTTACAATTTTTATATTCTAATATTATATCGAAAAAACAATAAAAATGCTAGATTTAAGAATAAGAAAAGGATTATTTAAATTTTATTTAGTAAAATGTGAAAGGGTATGGTGCAGCTATGAAGAGAGTTGAACTAGATGGTACTTGGATATTTGGAAAGGCTGACGAGGAAGAGCGACTGAAGATAAAAGTACCTGGAACTGTATTATCCGGATTATTGGAAAATGGCAAAATAGAGGATCCGTATTACCGGACAAATGAATATGAAACAAGAGATTTATTTTGGAATGACTATGAGTTTGAACGAGACTTTTTGGTAGAAAAAGAGTTACTGAAGGAAGAACAGCTGGAACTGGTATGCGAGGGTCTGGATACCTTGACAGATATTTATGTAAATGGTCAGCTAATCGGAACAACAGATAACATGCATAGGACCTGGAAGTTTTCAGTGAAGGACGTAGTGAGAGAAGGTACGAATCACATCCGAATACTATTTCATTCGGTATTAAAATACATAGAAAACTATCAGTCTGTTCCTGAAAAAGAGATTCATCGTCATTCGCCAGATGTGATTAAGGGGCATCAATTGATACGAAAGGCCCATTCTATGTTTGGTTGGGACTGGGGTCCACAGTTACCGGATGCCGGGATTTTTAGAACCATTTATTTGCAGGCACATACTGGAATAAAAATAGAGGAATTATATCTTAGACAGAATCATGAATCAGGACAGGTAAGGATTCAAGCAGAGGTTTTACTTGCTGGTAAAGAAAAAGCGGGAGAGAGAGTGAAGGCCTATATCACGGAAGAAAAGAAAGAAGAAAAACTTGATCAAACAGAAAGTTTATTACATAGTTCTTCTAGTTTTATAAAAGTTTCCTATTCATCATATAAGGAGTGTCAAACACTAACACTAAACCTTACTGTACATGATCCAAAGCTCTGGTGGCCAAATGATTATGGTGAACAGCCTCTATATTGTTTTCATATTCAGATTGAAAATGAAGAGGGAGAAATAATAGACCAACAGAAAAAAGTAATTGGTTTACGGACCTTGACAGTCAGTCAGGAAAAGGATGAATGGGGTTCAGAATTTGCTATTAAGATAAATGGTATTAAAATTTTTACTAAAGGTGGAAACTATATTCCAGAGGATTGTCTTTATACCAGAATTACCAAAGAACGACAGCAGTTCATACTGCAATCCTGTGTAGATGCCCATTTTAATATGGTTCGTATATGGGGTGGTGGCTACTATCCAACAAATGATTTTTACGATCTTTGTGATCATATGGGGTTAATAGTATGGCAGGATCTCATGTTTGCCTGCAATGTGTACGATGTAACACAAGCCTTTGAGGAAAACACTGTACAGGAGGTCATGGATAATGTGAAAAGGCTGCGCCATCATGCTTCTCTTGGATTATGGTGTGGAAATAATGAGATTGAGGCAGCTTGGTGCGGCTGGGATGATTTTCAGACAGAGAGCAAATATTTAAGGGCAGATTATATTAAACTATTTGAATATCTACTTCCAAAAGTAATAAAACAGACTGACCCAGATCGTTTTTACTGGATTTCATCTCCGTCTTCCGGAGGCTGTTTTGATGCACCACAAGATGAGAATCGTGGAGATACCCATTATTGGGATGTTTGGCATGGGTTAAAACCATTTACTGATTACCAGAAGCATTATTTTAGGTTCTGCTCTGAATTTGGATTTCAATCCTTTCCATCTTTAAAGACAGTGGAAACGTATACAAAGGCAGAGGATCGTAATATTTTTTCAGAAGTAATGGAAAGTCATCAGAAGAATAATGCTGCAAATGGTAGGATACAGTATTACCTGTCTGAAAACTTTAAATATCCAAGGGATTTTGGAAGCCTGTTATATTTATCCCAGACTTTACAGGCAATGGCAATCAAGTATGGGGTGGAACACTGGAGAAGAAATATGGGTAGATGCATGGGAGCACTCTATTGGCAGGTTAATGATAACTGGCCTGTAGCTTCCTGGTCCTCCATTGATTATTTTGGTAGATGGAAAGCTCTTCATTACTTTGCACGTCATTTTTATGCACCGGTTGCGGTAAGCATGATGAGAGATGAGGAACGGCTATGCATTGCAGTTGCTAATGATTCACTAAAAGAGCAGCACTGCAGTGGAATACTTTCCATAAAAGATATGGAACTAAATGTACTAGAACAGATACCGTATAGTGGAATAGTACCACCACTCTCCTCTGTTACCTTGTTAGAAATGGACTGCCAGGAAATTTTGCACAAATATGAGAAACGATCAATATTTGCAGTAGCAGAGGTTCAATTACCAGATGGTAGTGTAAGTAGAGAAGTGGAGGTATTTGTACCATATAAACATTTACAGATAGAGCAGGCGCAGATAGTAAATGAAATAACAGAGCAGAAGGAGTATTTTGAAATAAACCTATCTGCTGACCATTTTGCAGCGTTTGTGGAACTTGATTTCATTGGTGTAGATGCAATCTTCTCAGATAATTATTTCTTTATCACTTCAAGAGATGCTATAAAGATTCAGGTGTGGAAGAAGAATATCTATCATGGCACAATTACCAATGTGAAAGAATTGCAGGAAAAATTGACGATTCGTTCATTAGTGGATACCTTTTAGTAAGAGAAGCATTCCCTTAATTAAGGTACATTTAGCACTAAGGTAAGCGGCAAATAGAAAGAGTCTAATTATAAAAGTTCCAAAGTGGTATCACCATCAGTGTACCATTATGGAACTTTTATTATTTATATATGAAACTATGGTGAAGCAGACACGCCTATCTCGGAAGTATAAACTGCTGGATATCATTCTTAGTCTATGAGCTCCGATAGACTTTTATCTGGTAATCGGTTTGAACGCCGCGGTGTTTTGGTTTTCAAGTTAATGTATTACTTATGGAATACATAACGGTAATAGTCCTCTTCAAGAATACTCTTCGATACCGAGAACTTGTTCTTTACTATTTTATTCAGATTTTTGATGTAATCCTCGGGCAGTGGCTCCTTCGTAAGCTGGGTTGTCTCCCCTGTTGCCGAATTATACATCACTTTATCCGTAATAAAGCTGCGGTTTGATAATACAACCAAAGGCTCTGCATCGGACAGGATATCCTGCCCCATAAGAAGACGGGAATCATATTCCAAACCAAAGAGATTGGATAGCGTAGGCAGAATATCTAAGCTGGAGCAGGGCTCCTCGATAATGATATTCTCCTCCATTCCCGGACACCAGAGAATAAAATGGTTCTTATAAATCTCAAAGTTGGGATCAATATCATGGCCGGCCAGCTCATCGAGCTTATATTTTTCCCAGCCGTAGGGGTAATGATCTGCGCTAAGCGCAATTACCGTACGATCTGCAACTCCCGCTTCTTCAAGCTTCTTAAGTAAATTCTCCAATGCTCGGTCCAATTCGATCTGACAGGCAATATAAGCCTTGGCATCCTCCGAATAAGGCAGATCCTGAACCAGCTGTTTATTTTTCGAAGCCATACTGTTTCCCGTAAAGGTATAATTCATATGTCCGCTGACGGTAAGATAATAAACATGGAATTGGTCTTCCTTCACGTATTCGTCTACCGTTGCATCAATCATTTCTAAATCGGAGCCCGGCCATCCATCGCTTGGCAGATCGAGTCCATTACCCTTCGCCTTCCAGATATATCCCAGATTCGTATGTGTTTCAATTCTCTGATAATAAGTATACGTATGATTATGATATGCTTTACTCGCTATTCCTAATTGATTAAATTGATGTCCGAGGGAAAACGGCCACAGATTACTCCTGCCATGATACATGCTTCTGGTTCCCTGCGGAATCAAGCCTGTCATAGCTACATATTCTCCGTCACTGGTACTGGTCTGCCATAGCGCAGTATAAAAATTGTTAAATACAAACCCCTCCCGCACCAACCGATATAAGGTAGGCGTCTTCTCTTCATGAATGGCATAGGGCGAGAAGCCTTCCGCTGTAATCATGATCAGATTATAACCCTTGAATTTTCCGGTATACTCATTCTTATTCGTCGGGGTAACGGAAGCAAAATAATTATGAAGTGTCTTTATCGTCTTATTCTTCTCCTGCTCAGCTAAAACATTAAAATCAATATTCATAACATTCGGAGAAGTATCGATCGGTGTTGGTGTAGGCAGAGGAGTCGGTGTCGGAGTTGCGTCCGGCTTAGTCGGTTCGGTCGGCCGGGCAACAGGAGTTACTGCCGGAGTAGGTATTTCTGTTGGTATCGGAGTCGTAGCTTTGGAAGACGTGGTGTCTGCCAACACCAGCTCATCCTCTTGAGAAAGAAGCTTAGAGATATCAATACGTGTCATGGTTGTAATACCAAGCTGCTGTCCAAGCAGATCCGGAACCTTAGAATGAAAATACAAATCATAAGGGGAATAATCCAGCTTACCGAAGAGAAGCAGCGACGCCAGCGCAAGTAAATGAAACAATACAGCACCTCCCAGTAATATGCCCTGCTCCTTTATTCTACGATGGCGATAAGCGATGCGATTGCTGATTAGGAATCCTAATAACACCAAAGGCAGGAGAAGGATAATCAATCCACCGATATTACCTTTAATAGCTGTAATAATATCGGCTCCGAATTCTGATATTGCATCATCAGCCATACCCATGATCTGAAAGGAGAAGAATACCTTAAAGACATTAAAATAGACCAGCTGCACCAGATACACGGTACAAAGGCCGGCTGTCACCACCCAGAGAATCAATTTATTCACCTTAGCCGAGAAAAGACCGGTAATAAAAGCCAGAATCGCCCCAAAGGGAATGGCAAAGACAATCGGATAAATAATTTTGCTGTCTAAACTTCGATATATCAGAAAATGAAATATCACTTCCAAATACATTACTAAACCGGCAAAGTATAGGAACGAATATAACGCGCCTCCTAAAATCTGTTCCGATCCGCTACGGCTGCGTCCTGTAATGAAATCACCGGCTTTCTTAAGCATCCTCCCGATATTCACAGCCATTGCACTAAGCTTCATCTTTGTTGCTGTTCCCATACCTTTTTTCAATTCTATTTCTTGAGAAGGCTCTGCAGTCTTCTCTGGTAACTCATTGTTCTCATGGAGTTCTTTATTCGCCTGCAGCTCATTATTATCCTGTAGATTACTATTCTCTGGTTGCAAGGCTTTTTCATCCGGCTCCTTCTCCAGACTCCCCATAGCCTGGATATCGTTATTCCCGTTATTATTCATCTCATGTTCCTTCTCCATCCACCCATTTACCTTCTTTCAAAAATGATACTGCCTCTTCCACCCAAACTCCTGATGCAAGCAATTGCACCATTGATCATGGTGAATTGTGGAGGTTTATGTCCGATATCTGCATCTAAAATAATCGGTAAATTTAAGCTTCCCAGGACCGATAAAACTGCGTCTTTGTAGGAAGTATCGTTGTCGGTATCATACATACAGGGGCGCCCGAAGACGAAACCTGCAGCATGCTCAAACCATCCGGCCTCCTTCAGCTGCCACAGCCCCCGGATTAAAGCCTCGGTGTTAAGTGCATAGCTTTCAAAAAACCAAAGTATCTTGTCCCGTTGATATCGATGTGCGAATTCCTTTACCTTATCATATCTGGTCCCCACCAGATTGAGGCACACATCCAGACAACCTCCAAGAGCACGACCGGTGATTGTTAACTCATTATTCTGATCATACTTAGTCGGATAGAGGTTAACCCATCTGACCTCTTTCTCCGGGACAAATCCTTCTAGTCCCGTAATTCTTGGCTGATAACCGTCCTGATAATAATCAAAGCTTTGCTGAATAATGTCCTTACCTTCCAGTGTTCTCAAATTGTTATATAAAGAACTATGCCATTCCCCCATTCCAAAGGAACTGAAGTTATTCGCATAGATTGTTGCGATATCCAGATTCGTGGTTATTGTGAAAACAAGCCCGGTTGTATCGGAAAACCCCTGTAACCATTTCGGGTTCTCTTTTATTAATTCAAAATCAATATAGGGAAGCATTTCTACCAGGTAATCTCCACCGCTGGCGGCAATAATTGCCCTTATCTCAGGATCCTGAACCAGCTGCAGCAATTCAAATGCTCTTGTCGGTCCGTCTGAGCTTCTTCCCTTCTCACATTTCCTAACATTATCTGTTACAACGACCGGATATCCCAGATCGCTAAAATGCTTCATACCGCTTTCCAAGCGAATTAGATCCGTTTCCTCGGTAAAGCCTGCCGATGTTGCTGTAACCCCAATCTTATAGCCCGGTTCCAGTAGCTTCGGATATACCATAAACAGGTCACTCCTCTCATTTCTCTGTGCATTAGTATAACATTTTAGGAAATAATTATCAATCAAAAAGCAAGCACTCGGTAACAAGGTAGATATATAAATGGCTTTCGCAAAATATATATACCTCAGAAAGGAAGTGTATCCGTCTTCCTTTCGTAAGATAAATATATCTGCGAAAGCCTCAAATAATCCTACTTGGTCCAGTCAGCCAGCTCCTCCGGCGTCGCCAGAACATAATGCTGTCCACTGATATGCTGCTTGGTTCCCTTATGATAATCGATACCGCTGGTCCGATAATCATAGCTGACTGCAATCCGCTTCTTCTCCGCTATCGGATTCGGCTGAGGAATTGCTGAAAGCAGTGATTTCGTGTAAGGATGGATCGGATTGTTAAAAATCTCATCCTTGGTTCCCGTTTCCACAAGATGTCCGAGATGTAAAACGCCGATACGGTCCGATATATACTTCACCATCGACAAATCATGAGCAATAAAAAGATATGCCGTATTGGTCTTCGTCTGAATATCCTTCATCAGGTTCACCACCTGCGCTTGAATGGATACGTCGAGAGCACTGATTGCTTCGTCGGCAATAATCAGATTCGGATTCATAATCAACGCTCTGGCAATGCCGATTCGTTGTCTCTGTCCACCGGAGAATTGATGAGGATATCGGTCGGCATGCTCACTGGCAAGTCCAACCATGTCAAGAATCTGATATACCTTCTCTCTTCGTTCCTCCTGCGTTTTATAGAGGTGGTGGATATCCAAACCTTGGGCTATGATATCCATAACCTTCTTTCTGGGATTAAGGCATGCCATGGGATCCTGAAATATCATCTGCATCTTCGTTCGAAGGTGCTGTGTATCCTTGGCAGAAAGCTTACCCGAGATATTCTTACCGTCAAAGATTACTTCTCCGGAGGTGGGCTCATATAACCGGATAATCGAACGGCCGATGGTAGACTTTCCACTGCCGGATTCACCTACTAAGCCATAGGTTTCACCGGGATAAATCTCAAAGGTCACACCATCCACAGCCCGAACCGTGAACTTTCGGTTAATTCTAAAATGCTGTTTTAGATTATTTACCTGTAAAAGAGGCTTTCTTTCCTTCATGATCATCTTGCCTCCTTTTCATCGGATAATACCTGCTCCGCTTTAGCAGTTGACGATACCTGCACAGGTATAGCTTCTTGACTAAGCATCATATCAATTCTTTTCTTAAGCTCCTCCGGCATAGTAACCTTAGGTGCTTTCTCATGGAGCAGCCAGGTCGCTGCATAATGGGTATCGGTGATTTTAAACATAGGTGGTTCCTTCTTAAAGTCAATACCCAGCGCATAGATATTACGTGGAGCAAAGGAATCCCCTTCTACTCTATGTAGCAGATTCGGTGGGCTTCCCGGAATAGTATACAGCTTATCATCACTACTGTTCAGATCCGGCATGGCGGATAAGAGCCCCCAGGTATAGGGATGTCTCGGCTGATAGAATATCTCCTCCGTCGTACCCTTCTCCACTACCTTACCGGCATACATAACCTCAACATAATCAGCGACCTTCGCTACAACACCCAGGTCATGAGTAATATAAATAACGGAGATACCTGTCTTCGCCTGAATGTCCTTAATCAGCTCCAGTATCTTTGCTTGGATGGTAACATCCAGTGCCGTGGTCGGTTCATCACAGATTAGCAGCTCCGGATCGCAGGAAAGTGCGATCGCGATAACCACTCTCTGGCGCATACCACCTGACAGCTGATGCGGATAATTCTTCATACGTTTCTCCGGATCCGTAATTCCGACCAGCTCTAATAGCTTAATCGCCTTCTGATAAGCTTCTTTCTTCGGAGTATTGTAATGATAGATCATCCCCTCCATGATCTGGGCACCGATCGTCATTGTAGGATTTAAGGAGGTCATCGGATCCTGGAATACCATAGCGATACGCTTGCCGTTGATACGCCTTCTCATCTCCTTTTTCGTAAGGGTGAGGAGATCCGTCGTCACCTCTTCTCCATCGCGGTTGTAGGTAAAGGTTATACTGCCGCTATTAATCTTACCGTTGTTGCTTAGAATACCCATAATCGCTTTTACCGTAACTGACTTACCGCTGCCGCTCTCTCCTACGATAGCAAGAGTTTCTCCCTTATAGAGAGAAAGATTCATACCTCGTATGACATTGACCTCACCGGCGCTGGTAGTAAAGGAGATGGATAAATCCTTAATTGATAATATTTTCTTCTTGTCCATATAGCCACCCCCTACATTTCCTTCATCTTAGGATCAAATGCATCTCTAAGACCGTCTGCCATCATGTTAAAGCTTAGCATGATCACCGCAAGTACAATCACCGGGAAGATAATCATATAAGGATGTGTTGTAAAGGATTTAAAGGCATCACTGATCAACGATCCAAGGGATGCTAACGGCTGTGGAACGCCAAGACCGATAAAGGCCAGGAAGGCTTCCGTAAAGATCGCATTCGGTATCGAGAACATGGACATTATGATCAGCTGCCCGAAGATATTCGGTAGGATTTCCTTGAAGATAATGAACAGATTCTTTGCTCCTAAAGTCTTGGAGGCAAGAATAAACTCCTGCTCCTTGAGCTTTAATACCTGTGCTCTTGCGATCCTGCTCATGCCAATCCAGCCTGTGATAGCCAAGGCAAGAGTGATAGTTACTAAGCCTGGCTTAAAGACCAGGATTAACAATGTTACAATAACCAGGGTCGGAATTCCGTTCAGTATTTCCGAAAAACGCTGTAATGCCATATCTACCTTCCCGCCAAAGTAGCCGGAAACCAAACCGTAGATCATACCGAAGCACATATCTACAACCACCGCAACCAGTGCGATATAGAGTGAGATTCTCGTTCCTGTCCAGGTTCTTGTGAAGATGTCACGTCCAAGTACATCCGTACCAAACCAATAATAAACCTCTTCGAGTCCGGTTGTTTTGTTCGGATCCTCGGAGATGTATTTATTCTGAGTAATAGTACCCGTTGAGGTATGCATCTTCTCCGAACCGTCAAAGATTCCAAGCTTCTCTATTCCGGGGATTCTGGGAGCCAGATTTTGATGGGTTATAATCTGAGAATCATAGGTATGCCCGGTCATATTAGGTCCAAGGATAGCCATGGAGATTACGATAATAATGAAAATAATTCCTACAACTGCTCCCTTGTTCTGTCCAAATCTTGCTAAAATATCCTTCCAGATCGGCTTACTTGGGAAAGTCTCATCGATACGGGAGATCTTCTCCGCACCAACGAGCTCAAAATCCTCCGGGGCAAATTCAAACTCTGTATTATTCATGTCCTTCCCCCTTTGCCAGCCTGATTCTAGGATCAATTACACCATAGAGAATATCTACGACGAGCATGATTCCAATATACATAATACTGTAGATGAAGGTCAACGCAACCACCACATTATAATCATTGGATTGGATAGCCGACACCAAAAGACTTCCTATTCCCGGTATGGAGAACAGCTTCTCAATAACAAGGCTACCGGTCATTAAGCCTACCACCAACGGTGCTAACACCGTAATAATCGGGATTAAAGCATTACGAAGTGCATGCTTAAAAATCAACTGAAAGCTATTCAGTCCCTTGCTTTCTGCCAAGAGCATATATTCTGATCCCAATACCTCTAACATCTCTGTACGAGTAAAACGGGCAACGGTTGCCACGGTGAACATACATAGCGAGATGGTGGGCATGACTGAGGAATAGAGCGGTGCCTCCACCTGATAGAGCAAGGGGAACCATTTCAGACGAAAACCAAAGGAATAGATCAAGGCCATCGCAAATACATAAGAGGGCAGGCTGACACCGATAACGGAAATCACAGTTGTGATGGTATCATAAATGGTATTATGCTTTAATGCTGCAATGATACCTAGAATCAGTCCGATAATGGTTCCGATTAAAATTGCCTGGCCGCCGATGCGAAGCGAAATCGGTAATCTGGTCTCAAGCAATGCAGTAATCGGAGTATTCTTCGATATCGTATAGGACACACCAAAATCTCCGGTTAACATAGCTTTTATGTAATGAAAGAACCTTACCATAACCGGTTGATCCAACCCATACTTTGCATTAATAATTGCTCGCTGGGTGTCAGTTAATTTTTCGTCATTGAAGGGTGAGCCGGGCATAAGCTCCAGCATCAGAAACAGCACCAACAGGATGACGAGTAGGGTTACCACCGATATCATAACCCTCTTCATAATATATTTTTTCACATATTCACACTCCTTACCATATAGTGAGGCTTTATCCACAGACTTAACAGGATATGCGCATAAAATCGAACCGTAAGAAACATGGAAGACGTGTTTCTCCGGTTATGCTCAACAACACATTTCACCGATTTGGTGTCTTGCTGCTGTCATTATAATCAGTCTATGAACCAACCCTTTCACTACCACGAATAGTGACGCCATGCTCGCGAGCAACACTCACGACAGCGTCACTATTCCTGTGTATATGATCAATTACAAATGATCGATTGTAATTGATTATGGTCTTTCTTCCTGTTAGTTCATTGTTGCATTCTTATAGATTCGGTTAATACCTACGGAGTGGAATTCAATGCCTTCAACCCCCGCTTTGATCATAACTGCATCACCCTTCTGGTATACGGGTAAGATAACCGCTTCGTCCATTACCATAGTTTCTGCTTTCTTTAATGCTTCCCATCTTGCAGGTAAGTCGAGTGCTAATTCACCCTTCTTAGCAGATTCAATGATTGCGTCGTACTCAGCATTTGACCAGAAGCCATAGTTATTCGGGCTGCCTGTGGTCCACATGTCAAGGTAGGTCATCGGATCAGCATAGTCAGGACCCCAACGGGTTAAACCAAGCTCAAAGTCACCCTGCTGTAATCTTTCCACACGAGTCTTCTTCGGCATAGTCTGAATCTCAATGGTAATACCGGGTAGGGTAGTCTGAACCTCTGATTGGATAAACTGTGCTACATTCGTTGCGGATTCGGTATCTTCAACAATCATGGTATATTTTAATTCAGTAACACCTAATTCTGCCTGAGCTGCCTTCCAATATTCCAAGGCCTTTGCTTTGTCAGTAGTCAGATAGGTTCCGGTTGTTTCACGGAAATCTTTTCCGTCGGGACCGGTAGCAAGTAAGGTAGGTACTGCAAAGTCAGCTACGATAGAGCCGTCCTTTAAGATATTCTTCGCAATTGCTTCCTTGTCATAGGATAAAGCAAGTGCTTTACGAAGATTTATGTTCTCAAGACCCGCAACCTTCTGGTTGGGAGATAAGTACCATAAGTAACCTGCCATGATGTTATGGAATTCCGGATCAGCCTGGAACTGCTCCACCTGCTCACCGGATAAGGTGGCAACGTTTAAGTCACCATTCTGATAGGATAACATCGCCTGCTGAGAATCCTTAATAACCTGATACTGAATACCATCCAAAGCAACCTTAGAAGCATCCCAGTAGGTAGGACTCTTGGCTAAGCTGATGGTTGTTGCAGCCGGCTCATAAGCGGTAATCATGAAAGGTCCGTTGCTCAAGATTGTCTCCGGAGAGGTTCCGAAGCTGTCACCAGCTGCGGTAAAGAATGCTTCATTTACCGGCAGGAAGGACGGGAACGCCATGAGGGACTCAAAGAAAGGAACCGGAACATCCAAGGTAACTACTAAGGTCTTGTCATCCTGAGCGACAACACCTAACTGGTCAGGAGTAACTTCACCTGCGGTAATCGCTGCTGCATTCTTAATTCCTGCAATTTCTGCAATGAAGGCATATTCACTTGCGACGGTAGGATCAACAAGGCGTCTCCATGAAAAAACAAAATCACCGGCTGTTACAGCAGTACCATTGGACCACTTCGCATCTCTCAGCTTAAAGGTGTAGGTTAAGCCGTCTGTGCTCTTCTCTACGGTTTCTGCCATCGCCAAGATCGGAGTACCGACTGCATCTACGGAATATAAACCTTCCGTAACCGCTGCCAATACCTCGAAGGAAGTACCATCCGTCGCAATCTGCGGATCCATCGATGCTACCTCTACATCAAAATGTACCTTCAGGACCTTGCCTGTGGGTTCTGCAGCATCATTCGCTCCGCTGTCCGGTGTGTCGGTCTCTTTCGGTGCATTGGTATCAGTAGTTTTGCTATTATCACTACTGCAGGCAACCAGTGAGAACATCAATAAAACAGCGAGCATCAATGCCATAAATTTACTAATTCTCTTCATATATTCTCCTCCTTATATCTGCATAAAACATATTTTTGTAAAAAAAAATGCAGTCTAAAAAATTCTAAAAACTTTTTACGACTACATTGTCTTATGCCTAGATTATGGTAATTATTATATCCAATATAAATATAGTTTGTCAATATAAATTTGTAGAGCAATGTAGCGTTAATTCAATAAAGCGTTAATTCGATAAAAAACGACATCTATCGATAAAGATGCCGATTTTTATCCTTATTACTATTTAATATTGATTGGAGTGTCAAAAGCCATACAATTAAATTACATACGATAATTTGCACATCTGCACCCAGGCTTCATAATTGGCTTTTGACACTCCGATCACTTATATAAGTATTCAAGATTACTTCGTCAGCTTATCGACAATACTTCTAATTTCCTGCAGCTTATCCTCCATATTACCGTTCTCGATTGCTTCCTTCACACACTTATCGATGTGACCATGTAATACCTCACGGTTAACCTTATTCAAGATAGCTTCCGTAGCAATAACTTGATTCGAGATATCGATACAGTAGCGATCCTCCTCAATCATATTCAGGATCCCGTCGATCTGACCTCTTGCCGTCTTAAGAAGACGTATGACCTTTTCTCTATCTGCTTTCACATGAACCTCCTACCATGTACCCTTGGTACACAAAGCCTCGAAAGAATTAGGAGAAAAGCCCCTTCTTCTCGGTTATTCCTATCACCTCATAGCCTGCCTCAGTTACAGTATTACGTAACGTCTGATCTGAGACATCCTTTTTCAGGTTTACAACGGCTCTGTTCTTCTTCAATTCAACCTTAGCTTCTACACCATCAATTGCATTCAATACCTTCTCTACTCTCGCCTGGCAATGCTCACAGGTCATACCTTTAATATCAATAATCTTCTTCATAATAAGTCTCCTTTTCATAAATTTATTTGAGTTATTTGGTTCTGATATTGTATTTATGATTAATCAATCATTTGAGCTGATTGTTAAATCTTACTTTAATTTAATTCCAATTCCTTCATGACTATGCTCTTGCATGAAAGAACCTAAGACGTAAAGCATTTGCCACAACGAACACCGAGCTCAAACTCATGGCGGCAGCTCCAAACATAGGATTTAGCTTCCATCCGAGTGCCAGATAGAATACGCCTGCTGCCAGGGGGATTCCTAAGGTGTTATAGAAAAATGCCCAGAATAGATTCTCCTTAATATTTCTAAGGGTTGCTTTACTCAGCTGGATTGCGGTCACTGCATCCTTCAGATTACTTTTCATAAGCACCACATCCGCTGATTCAATAGCAACATCGGTTCCGGCACCTATGGCAATACCGACATCGGCTCTGGCTAGGGCTGGAGCATCGTTTATACCATCCCCAATCATAGCAACCTTATGTCCGCCTTCCTGCAGTCTTCTTATCTCACTTTCCTTATCCTGCGGAAGAACCTCTGCCACCACATGATCGATGGATAGCTGCTTCTTAATTGCCATAGCTGTCTGCTTGTTATCACCGGTCAGCATTACTACATCAATTCCCATCCTTCGAAAGGCTTTTATGGCTTCCGGACTGGAGGCTTTTATTACATCAGCTACCGCTATTATTCCCAGCAAACGATTATCCCTTGCAAAGAAAAGAGGTGTCTTTCCCTCCTGAGCGAAGGCTTGTGCCTTAGTCTCAAAACCCAATAAATCAATCTGCTGCTCCTTCATAAGTTTATCATTACCTGCTATATATTGTCTTCCGTTCCATACAGCAATTATTCCCCTTCCGGATAACGCCTTAAACTCACTGATTGGTTCGATGGATAGCATAAGCTCCTCGGCCTTATCTACAATCGCCTCTGAGAGTGGATGCTCGGAGGGCTTCTCAATCGTGGCTGCGATTTGTATCAGCTCTCTATCGGATATTCCCTCTACAGTAGCAATATCTGTTACCTTTGGTTTTCCTTCGGTTATCGTTCCTGTCTTATCCAGTACGATTGTCTTAATCTGGTGCAGTACCTCTAATGCCTCCGCTGATTTGAACAGAATACCATTCTGTGCTCCCTTTCCTGTTCCAACCATGATAGCAACCGGAGTCGCAAGCCCTAAGGCACAGGGACAGGAAATAACGAGTACTGCAATCCCGATGGATAGAGCAAATTCAAAGGAATATCCAAGCAGTAGCCATGTAATTGTTGCTATTATGGCAATGAATATTACCGCAGGTACGAAGATACCGCTGATGCGATCAGCCAGCTTTGATATTGGTGCCTTGGAGGAGCTAGCCTCCTCTACCAGCCTAATAATCTGCGCAAGTGTTGTATCATCTCCAACCTTTTCGGCTTGCATTTTAAAGAAACCTGTTTTATTAATTGTTGCAGCAATCACCTTGTCTCCCGGCTGTTTCTCAACAGGGATGCTCTCACCGGTCAGGGCGGCCTGATCAACAGAGGAGCTTCCATCAAAAATAATTCCGTCCACCGGTATACTCTGTCCCGGACGAACCACAAGGATATCGCCTGGCACCACTTCTTCAATCGGTATCTCCAGCTCTACCTCATTTCGCAACACATTCGCAGTCTTAGGAGCTAAATCTATAAGCTTTGCAATAGCTTCCGAGGTCTTCCCCTTTGATCTGGTCTCCAGGTATTTTCCTAAAGTGATCAGAGCAAGAATGGTACCTGCAGACTCAAAATATAAATCGTGCATGTAATGCTTTACCATCTCCAGATCACCATGTCCCAATCCATAGCCGATACGGTAGATGGCAAACAT
>JAEZKL010000155.1 GCA_023415475.1 Bacillota bacterium
GTAAATACCTTGTGGCCTCGCAGGAGGTAGAGCCGGGTAACGGCTGGCTCTATAGCGGGTGGCTTGGAGCACTAGCCGGGACTCCGGACATGGAACCTCTGGAGCTGGCAAAGGTTATCTGCGACAGCTATGAACAAGGTTGCATGGAGGTTGGGACAGAGGATAATATCACCCTGTCGGTCACCGATCTCTCCAAGGTGTCTAGTCTCATTACAGCTTATGATGATTTCGGTAAGGAAGCCTTGGCTTCGGCAGTGGAAAACCCGGCATTCTTCGCCCGCTTTTCAAAAATTGCGGGCATTGTTGAAAACTACGGCGGTAATACACGTGAGCAGGGCTATACCAATATGACCGATCTTGGAAGTCTTGCCATAAAATCCTCAGATTTGCTGCCCGAGACCTCCGGAGCTGTCTCTGCTGCGCTTGCCGACTGCGTCGTATATAAGGTAAACGGAAAATATCGCCCAGAGTCGGCAGGGCTTTCCTGCTATTACAGCTATAACGGCGATGTGGAGGACTTCAATGCCTATGCGGGTGTCGGCCCTGCCGATTCCTTCAAATATCTGTATGCCTACGGCTTAACCGGCGAGCTTTCCGAGGAGGGCATGAACTATCTCTCTCAGATGAATTACAGCTCTTTACCCGAGCTGCTGACCTTAAACAGTGTAAACTGGCAGGATATGCCGGTAACGGTGGATGAGAACGGTAATTCTACCCTTACGCTGGGCAGTGAAGCGATAGACATTCTTTCTTCCCTGACCTTCGAGCTTTACTATGCCGATCCGGAGGAAGATATCCTGCTCTGTTTGGGAACTGACAACGATATTGTAGCGGATTGGGACAACGGCGTATTCAAGGATAACTTCCGTGGCGTATGGGGGAGCCTGGACGGTGCGCTGTGCTATATGGAGATTGCCTATGAGGGAGAAAATTATAACCAGTATTCGGTGCCAATTCTGCTAAATGGCGAGGATTATAACCTTATGGTAATCTATGACTTTGAGGCAGGGGAATATTACATCGAGGGTGCTAGAAAGCCGCTGGATGAAAGCGGTGCAGCGGATAAAAATCTCCGTTATCTGGTGGAAGGTGATGAAATCCAGACTGTTCACTATGCGACCGCGATCAGCGGCGATGATGGCGAGATGATGACTGTTCCGATTGACATCATTAAGGTGACCCCCGAAACCGCCTTTACAGAAACCGAGCTTGGCGACGGCTTTTTTATCATGATGTACGTTATGCGGGACAGCCAGGGTAATGCAGCGTACTCTGTGCCGGTTACCTTTGAATCGACAGGCGGAGAAATCTATACCAGTGTGGAGTGATGGTGGGAAATAATTTGGGTCCATCCTTCAGCTATGCTAAACAAGGGTTCCGAAGTTTTTGAAAACTTCAGAACCCTTATTTCTTGATGATTCATATAAAGTTTACGAAGCTGACATTTTGTGAATATAAGAACGACCGCCAGATATTTTATTGCTCTATACTAGCTGGTAGCTATTTGTCCTATGATAGTAGTACATTTTTACCATAACAAATGAATTAAATGGCTAATATTTGTTATCACTTATGCAATAAATGTAATGATATTACATTGAATTAATTAAGAAATTAGCATAAAATTACATTTATATTTTTGTTACTATAACTACCACGACCATATTTATATTAGACATGTGAATATGACTAAAGATACTAAGTTTTAACATAAATAAATTAGTGAAAAAAATATATTTTCAATATATATGAAATAAGAATACATAAAAATAAATATAATATTGCAATTTTACTACACAAATGTTACAATGCAAGAAGCAACAAAAATATCATTAGGAGAGGATGATTATATGAAGAAAATTGCATTTATTGGGGCAGGAAGCTTTACATTTACAAGGAATATCGTAAGAGATTTACTGACGTTTCCAGCCTTTGAGGATTGCGAGCTTGCTTTGATGGATATCGATCCGGAGAAACTGGAACGTATACAGGTGGCTGTTCAGAAAATTGTCGACACTATGAAAAAGCCGGCGGTCATCACTGCAACTACAGACCGAAAAAAAGCTCTGGAGGGAGCGGATGGTATATTATGTACCATATTTAATGGAGGGGTAGATATTTGGCGTTACGATATTGAGATTCCTAAGAAATACGGTATCGACATTAATATTGGGGATACTAGGAGCGTGTCCGGCATTTTTAGGGCACTTCGAAACATTCCTTTGTTGCTTGATATCTGTAAGGATATTGAAACCTATTGTCCTAATGCCATTTTTCTGAATTATACGAATCCAATGTCCATGCTATGTAAAGCCATGCAGACTTATAGTAACGTAGAGGTTACCGGTTTATGTCACAGTGTACAAGGGACAATCGTGATGCTTGCCCAGTGGCTGAATATTTCACCGGAGGAGGTTCAATATCTCTGTGCGGGTGTAAATCATCAGGCATTTTATCTGAAGCTGGAGCATAATGGGAAGGATTTGTATCCTCAGTTAAGAGAAAAACTGGAAGACAAAGAGTACTATAATAAAGAAATCGTCCGAAATGAAATGATGAAACACTTAGGTTATTATGTAACAGAATCAAGTGGGCACAATTCGGAATATAATCAATGGTTCAGAAAACGTCCTGATTTAATTGAGAAGTATTGTATCAATGGTACGAATTGGAATCCAGGTGAGCATGCATTTTCATTGAATTTACATATTGATAGAGAAGCAAATTGGAGAGAAGTAATTAACAAATGGATTAATGAGGAAGCTGTTGATTGCAAACGTAGTAATGAATATGCAGCTAATATTTTCAATGCCCGCATTGGTGACCATACAGCATTCAAATTCAATGGAAATGTAATAAACAACGGAGCGATTTCAAACCTGCCGGCAGATGCTTGTGTAGAAATTCCCGTATTGGCTGACAGAGGAGGCATCCATCCGATGATGGTTGGAAAGCTCCCGGATCACTTGGCAATTCTGGTTGGGACGACAGCGCGTATTGAAAATTTGGTTGTGGACGCTGCCATGGAAAAAGACAAACGGAAAGTCTTCCAGGCATTGCTGATGGATCCATTAACTTCAGCGGTCTGCAGCATGCAAGAAATCAAGGATATGTGCAATGAGCTTTTCGAAGTTAATAAGAATTACCTTGGAGATTACAAGTAATAAATAAAGCAACAAAGAAGGTATTAATAGTAAAAAAAGCACAATGCATGGTGCTTTTTATATTAAAATACAAATTGAAAAATTATGGGAGGAAAATCATGAAAAGAAATTCTATGAAAAAGTTATTAAGCCTACTTCTTATTATTGCGTTCTGCACATCCGCTCTGTTCGCATGCAGCGGTGCATCAGAAGAAGTAAAGCCAGCAGAGAAAGTGGATGAAACAAAAGAAGTAATTAGTGAGCCTGCAGCTGAGACTGCTGAGGCAGGTAGTCTTAGTGGTAAATCCATTGAAGTTGAAGTGAATTATACTGATACTAATTTGGAAGGTTTTCAAAAATTGGTTGACGGATTTAAGGAAGAAACCGGATGTGAGGTTGAGGTTATCACACCAGGTAAAGATTATGAAGCTGTTATGAAAACCAGAATGGCTTCCGGAGATCTTCCGGATATCTTCAATACACATGGATGGTCGTTAATCAGATACAGTGAGTATTTAATGCCGCTAAATGACTCTGAATGGTATGACAGAGAGGACCCTTCTGTATTTGGTGTTATGGCAGATGAGGATGGAAAAATTTATGCACTTTGTACTTCTCAATCCATTTCAGGTATTGCATATAATAAAACAACACTGGATGCGGCAGGTGTAGACGCTACACAGATACGTACTTGGGAAGACTTTGCTGAAGCATGCCAGAAGGTTAAGGATGCCGGCTATACAGCAATCATCCTTGGCGGTGCCGAACCCTCGAACAATGCAGGTCTGCTTGGTTCTATTGCTCCCTGCTTTTGGACTGACGAAGGTGCTAAATATAATTTGGTTGCTGATCTTCAAGGCGGAACATTTGATTTTAGTACCTATGGAACAGAACTTTATAATATGATAAATGATTGGGTAAATGCAGGATACTTTAACAAAGATCTTCTAACATTAAGTAATGATGGTGCTGTAAAGATGCTTGGTTCAGGTGAAGGTGCATTTATGCTAAGGCATATGAACAACATAAGTACAGCAAGAGTATACTATCCGGATGCAGATCTTGGAGTTATTCCTCTTCCATCTTCTACAGAAGAAGGCCCTTCCGCTTTCCGAATTGGAGAAGGAGATGCTTTTGGTATCTGGAAAGATACTGAGAATGAAGCAGCTTGTAGGGCGTTCTTAGATTATCTGGCAAGACCTGAAAACGTTGGTTTAATGAGCGGCGTAACCGGGGCCATTCCAGCTATCATTGATGCAGAAATTTCAGATACTTATGTAGTTGATGTGTTTAGAATTGCACAGGAGCAGTTTGCGGATGATTTAACATATGATAATGTGTTTGATAGAAAATACTTCCCGTCAGGTATGTGGTCCATCATGGGTGACTCCATCGGTATTCTGATTGCGAATCCTACCGATGCTGGAGTAACAGAAGCGGTTGCATATCTTGCTGACGGTTATGCAGAAAAAATGGCAGCAGAATAACTCCGGAAATAAAAAACATGATTGAATTACAGATGCCGATGCCGTGTGTTGAGTACATTAGTCGGCATCTGTATATAATATAGAAGCTGTAAAGGGGTTAAAAAATGAAAAAAAGAAATCGTATATTAAATGTTTTTTATATTCCGGCACTTTGTCTCATGATTCTATTTATGGTTTTACCGTTGATTAATGGATTGCGACTATCCTTCTTTAAATGGAATGGGTATTCTCGTAATATGACCTTTAACGGCCTAACAAATTACATTTCATTGCTTACAGATAAAAATTTTAGGATAGCTTTTGGCAATACCATTCTTTATGGATTTGGTTCAATGCTTTTACAAAATATTTTAGGTTTGGCGTATGCACTATTCTTGAATATGAAATTTAAAGGAAGAAGTATTGTCCGGACTTTTGTATATCTTCCGGTTATGATTTCCGGCTTGGTAATGGGCTATATTTTATATTTCTTTGTTCAATATAATCATGGTATATTTAATGAAATTTTAGCTATTTTTAGCATAGCTCCAATTGATTGGATGGCTAACGGGACTCGAGGAAAGATAATTATTACTCTTATTAATTCCTGGCAGTTTGTAGGTATTTCTATGGTAATTTACCTGGCAGGACTGCAGGGGATTCCTGCCATGTACTACGAGGCATCGGCCCTGGATGGGGCATCCGCATGGAAAAGATTTCGTTATGTTACTATTCCACTTTTGGTTCCGGCCATGTCATCAGCTGTTATATTGAATTTAATTGGGGGCTTAAAGCTGAATGATGTGATTATTGCCATGACGAATGGCGGACCGGCACTAAAGACTCATTCCTTATCAACTTATATTTCCAATATGTATTTCTCTGCCGAGAAAGCAGGATATGCGTCTGCGGTTGGTGTGTTTATGTTCCTGTTTATATTAGTTGTATCTTCGATAATGAATGGATTTTTTAGAAGGAAGGAAGTGGAATACTAATGAAAATAGGAAACATGCATATCAAAAAATCAAAATCAGAATCAAACTGGTGGAAATATCTTCTAAGTTTTGTGATCGTTCTTATTCATATCCTACCGATATATGTATTGATTAATATGGCATTTAAAACTTCCACAGATTTTTCTTCAAGACTATCATTGCCAACGTATTATTATCTTGGTAATTTCACAGAGGTCATAAAAGATGGGTCAATTTTTAGAGGTTATATTAATACAACCATCATAACAGTAGCAACTATCACCTTAGAAGTTATTTGTGGGTGTATGACAGCGTATGCCTTGGCAAGAAACCAATCAAAATTCAACGAACTGATCCGGAAATTTGTATTGGGAGTTATGATGATACCTTCACTTTCAATCCTGGTTGGCGTCTATTCGTTGATTGTGAATATGGGTGGTGTTTCAACCTATTGGGCTATTATTGCCATAACAGTAGCTTTTGGTCTCCCTATGTCCATTTTTTTGTTTACCAATTTTATCGTATCAATACCAAATGCATTAGATGAAGCAGCTACCATAGACGGTGCTAACGTGTTCCAGACCTTTTGGTATATTATTCTGCCGCAGTTAAAGTCTGTAACTGTTACCGTTATTATTTTGAAGGGTGTAAGCACTTGGAATGACTATCTTTATCCGACCTACTTTCTGCAGGCACCGGATAAATATACCATTGTATTATTAATTAAGCAGTACTTTTCGGATGCTTCTGTGAATCTGCACGGTGCAGCAGCTGCAGCAACACTTGGAATGCTGCCCATTATTATAATCTATCTGTTCCTGCAAAAATATTTTATTCAGGGCACTATAGATAGTGCGATAAAGTGATAGGAACAAAGTGTCTTCGAAGCTATTACAGCCAGATTTTCTGTGTGAGATGATAGAAGGTCTGGATGGTATGCATAATGCCATTCAGACTTGTTGCTAGGAAAATATATTCGTTACCAGAAATTCATTCTTTCGATAAGTAGGGAGGTAAGGATATACGAATGTAGCAGGTGTTATGCTGGGAATTGTTTTAGTTTATCGATTGTTCAAGGATGTGATATTATAGAAGGATATGATAAGTATTGTATCGTACTTAGTAAATATGATATGGATGCTTTAAATAGATATAGAAGAGGTTCAGTAAAACATAATTAATTATGCTGCTGCAACCTCTTCTTATTTGCTTGTATATATGCGAACGCACACATGCGAATAATGCCTGCAAGCATGCATCGGAGAAACTCGCATAGCGTGTTTCTTCCGAATGTAATAAACGATCAGAATTTTTTGGTTTTAAGAGCCTTTTCAATTTGACGAAATCCATTTACTGCCTCCTCATTTCTGGTCGCAATAATTGTATAGATGGAATCGATGATTGCCATTTGAGCTATTCGAGAGTTCATTGCAACAATATGATATTTCGTTTCATTGCTGGCGGTATAGAGAGCAATATCTGATATTTTGCTAAGGGGTGAACTTCCTATATTAG
>JAEZKL010000067.1 GCA_023415475.1 Bacillota bacterium
CGGAGTTGCACCGGTACCCGGCATAGTGCCCATACCTGCTCCGGGAGTCGGAGTTGCACCGGTACCCGGCATAGTACCCATACCTGCTCCGGGAGCCGGAGTTGCACCGGTACCCGGCATAGTGCCCATACCTGCTCCGGGAGTCGGAGTTGCACCGGTACTTGGCATAGTACCCGTACCTGTACCGGGAGTTGGAGTCGTGCCCATACCCCGCAAAGTGCC
The DNA here is from genome assembly GCA_023415475.1 of Bacillota bacterium. Classification (GTDB taxonomy): domain Bacteria; phylum Bacillota; class Clostridia; order Lachnospirales; family Lachnospiraceae; genus Mobilitalea. Next base: position 223 of record JAEZKL010000067.1, read on the forward strand.
TGTGCCTGTACCGGGAGTAGGAGTTACGCCCATTTCTGGCCTTTGTTGGGTAGTACCGGGGCTAGGAACTCTTCCTGTGCTTGGGTTGGTTCTCGTTCCTGTGCTGGGGGTTGTTCTAGGAGTGGTTCCTGTACCCGGAGTTAATTGAGGTGTAGTTCCCATACCGGGAGCAGTAGAAGGAGAAGTTGTACCTCTTCCCGGCATTGTAGAAGTATTTGGGGTTGTTCCTCTCGTCGGAGAAGGAATGGTCGGATTCATTTGATTGGGCATCCCTGTCGGAGGGGATGCAGAGCCGGGAGTCATGGGAGACGGGCTCTGGGGGCTAGACATAGACTGATTTGTGACACTATAATTAGGCACGCGGTATTTACGATCATTGCCGCTGCTTCTACCAATTGTATATGACATATAAGTACTCCTAAGCTTTTTTATTACCAATATATGCATTCATAGTATTGTTGTGAAGTTAGATGAAGAACAATATTAAGATAAAATTTATAATAATTAGGTTGTGCTATCATAGAAAAGACATTAAAATAGATTTGGATAAACTTTTTACAATAGCTTCCTGGATTAAGGGAAGAATAATAAGAATGGAAGATGTGAGATGGATACAGCTATCACCAAGATTTTTGAGGATACCATAGATATAGATCTGGTTCAGGCAATAATCAGTAATTCGTCAGATAAGAATAGGATTACCAAAGTTAAGCTTCGACCGGTAATGGTTAAAAAGGAGCTTTTATTCCAAGCATCAGAGTATATCGGACAGCAGATATTTCATAGTAATTATAATAAGAAGGAGCTTATGGCTAAGCTTCCGGAATGGTTTGGTGGATTATTTCATCAGGCAGAGATAACAACCAAGCTGGGAAAGGCGACAATTCTGATAAGCAAGAAGGGCAAAGCTACCGTAAATTATAAGCCGAATAAGAGTAGTTTGCATAACAATAATACTCAGAATACAACCGATCCAGAGATTAGCGAGGAATTGCTTCATAATAAAAAGAAGAATTATATTCTACAGGAGGGTACCCCTCTGCCATTTTTAATAGACCTAGGTGTCATGACGAAGGATGGGATGGTTGTAAAGGCCAAGATGGATAAATTTCGCCAGATTAACCGTTTTCTTGAATACATCGAGGATGTTTTACCGTTTTTAAGTCAGGAAAGAGAACTTACCATATTAGACTTTGGATGTGGGAAATCATACCTTACATTTGCTTTGTATTACTATCTTAAGATATTGAAGGGATACCGGATTAATGTGATCGGCCTTGACTTGAAATCGGAGGTTATAAAGCATTGTAATCAGCTTAGCGTAAGATACGGATATGATAAGCTGCGGTTTCTGGAGGGTGACATTGCTTCCTATAATGACTGCAGCAGTGTCGATATGGTGGTTACCTTGCATGCATGTGACACGGCAACGGATCATGCGCTTTACAAAGCGGTAAGCTGGGGAGCACAGGTGATACTATCAGTTCCTTGCTGTCAGCATGAACTGAACAAGCAGATCGACAGTGATATTTTAAAGCCTATTTTGAAATATGGTATCGTAAAGGAAAGAATAGCAGCGCTTATAACAGATGCACTAAGAGCCGAGTTATTAGAGACCAAGGGATACAAGGTGCAGCTTTTGGAATTTATTGATATGGAGCATACACCGAAGAACATCCTGATACGGGCGGTGAAGCGAGCAAAGACAGGGAAGGAATCAAATACTGTTCCGGACAAGCTTTCTGAGTGTATGGATTTTCTTAAGGTAGAGCCTAGTTTACTGCGATTATTTAGAGAATAAAGGATTTTATAAGGCAAAAATCCTTAGGAAGAACTACGGAATTCGCTAGGTGGTGCTCATTCCTTGTTCTTCCAGGCTGTTATTGAGAGTTATTGTGAAAGGTTTTTATAAGGCAAAAATCCTTAGGAAGCAATTCTTGGTAAGTTGGATATGGTATGGAGGTCACAGTGTTAAAATACATTTATCGAGTGATAATATTAATAGCGATTTTTATAGGTGCACTTTATTATTTCAGTGGCGACATTAAGGTGGTTGTATTTGAAGTTGACAATACCACAGAGATGGAGGATGCAACCTTTCCTTTGGTTACAATAAAATCAGGAGATAATAGTATTAATCTGCTTCACGGCTATAGTACGAATCTGGCTGCCAATAAGTTAAGAGAAACAGTGATACCCCTTGATATGAGTAAAACCTTTGAGGTTGTGATTAACGAAGAGGCCTATGATATCAAGAAGTTGAATTATGAGGTCAGAGAATTTTCGGGAAATGCTTTGATTGAGACGGATTCGGTCAGCGTTTTCGAAGAGGATGGGAATAAGAAGACGGCAAAGGTCAAGCTGAAGGCAGAACTGGCCGCTGAAAAAGAATATGCAGTAAAATTAACACTGGTTACAAGCGAAAGCGAGAAGATGTATTATTATCAGCGGATAAAGATATATGAGAAGGCTTATCTGAAGGAAAAGCTGGATTTTATTCTTGATTTTCATGAGTCCATTATGGATAAAGCAAAAGCAGAGAATATCGCGAAGTATTTGGAGCCTTCCCGTACGGCAGATAATACCACACTTGCTTATGTAAACATTAACTCGGGGTTTGACCAGATTACCTGGGGGAATTTGAAGCCCGTTATCCTGACGGAGATTGTCCCTGCGATCCGTGAAATATATGCAGATACTGCCTCCGTCGAGTTGGAATATTATATGGAGGCTGAGGTTGCCGGAGTAAAGGAACAATATCATGTAACCGAGTTTTACCGTGTACGTTATTCCAGGGAAAGAATGTTTTTACTTAATTATGAACGCCGTATGGAATCTATATTTAACATAAATCTGGCAAGTTTAACGCAGAGCGAGTTTAAGCTGGGTATTACCTCGGATAAGGAGATATCATCTCTGACCTCCATGGATAAGATGAAGCTGGCATTTGTTAGAAATAATGTGTTGTGGTTTTATGATTTGGGAAATAATATCATAACCAAGGTGTTTTCCTTCCGTCAGGAGAGTACAGATTACCTTAGAGAATTATATGATCAGCATGAGATACGTATCTTAAACATGGATGCAGAAGGTAATCTCGACTTTATGGTATATGGGTATATGAACCGCGGGCAGTATGAGGGCAGAGTTGCTATCATTCTATATCGATTTGTTCGTGCTGAGAATAGGATTGAAGAATTAGTATACATTCCTGTTGAAGAGCCTTATCAGAACCTGAAGGAGAACCTGGGTGAACTAACCTATGTTAATTCAAAGGAGGTATTCTATTTCCATGTTTATAATAATATCTATGCCTATAATCTGATTACAAGAGAGCTTAAGGAGATTGCAAACAATATTACTTCAAATCAGGTGGTGCTTATTAAATCGTTAAATTATGCTGCCTGGCAGGA
>JAEZKL010000160.1 GCA_023415475.1 Bacillota bacterium
GTGAACTTCCTATATTAGTTAGTGATATCGTAAATGTCCCGTTGGATTTTGCTAGTTCCATACTCTCCACAATATCTTTAGAGCTTCCGGAGTGGCTGATCGCAATCATTACATCATCTGATCGGAGGCTTGTAGCTACGATTGTCTGCATATGAGTATCCGATATGGACATAGCATCTAACCCCAGACGTAAAAGCTTGTGTTGAAGGTCGAATGCTACGGAGTGTGAATTACCTAAATCGATTATGATTACTCGATGAGCTTTCATAATTATATCAGCGGGTTACCATAATAACCCTATGCTTTAGCAGGATGCGACATAAAATCTGTGCTTCCCACTGGTCGGGTACTGTTTCGCCGCGTTTTATTGCCAGAATATCATCCATAAATACCTGCAAAGCTTTTCCATCTTTATCCTGTTCAGGTGTTGTAGACATTTCTAACGTCCTCCCTTCACCCAGCAGTTTCCTTCGCCAGGTAGACACTGCCGAGGGAGTGGCTGCCCTTATAAAGAAAAATGTACAAGAGCCCAGGGTAACAGACGGATGGAGCTTTCGAGAGTATTTATTGAAAAACGACGTAAATCTCACGAGAACATAATATCAGAGAAGGGAATTCATTTGCGGATCAACCGGTCAATACAGGTCGAAGGAGCTTTCGGAGTCCTTAAAAATGATTATGAACTCAGTCGTTTTTTAACACGAGGGAAAGACAACGTAAAAACAGAGTTTATTCTGCTTAGTCTTGGGTATAACATTAACAAACTTCATTCTAAAATACAGAAAGAACGGCTTGGGCACCATTTACATGAGGTGAAAGAGCCTGTATAAAACCTTGAAATACACAAAGGTTTATTAAAGTACGCAAAAAATCTTGAAAATCCAACATCCAGAGGATCACATCACAGTGAGTCCTATTTTTACCCAAAAAGAAAGGACGTGCTTAAATCCTAACTAAAAATATTAGTTTTGAAACACGCCCTTTTTTATTGTTGTTTCGCAGTAATAATATGCCAACCATAAAAAACATAGGAGATATCCCATTGGTTATGAATGGCGTGGCACATATAACCTGGGTATGCAAATATCACCTAGTGATAGTACTGCGTCGGCGAGAAGCCGGTATGATTTTTAAATGCCTTTGAAAATTCATAAATGTTGTTATAACCGAGAGATAAAGCAATGTCTGTAATGCTTCCGTGATCACTTCCAAGCATTTCTTTTGCTTTTTTAATACGTAAATTATGAACATATGTAATAGGAGATACTCCATTCAGTTCAAAAAAAAGTTTTCTGAAATAAACAGTGGACAGACCTGTAAGGTCAGCTAAGGTATCGTTTGTAATATTTAGGGTGTAGTTGTTTGTAATGTACTCAATGGCTGGCAGAAGCTTTTGATATTTGCTATCGGGAATATATTGTTTGTGGATAGATTCTGTAAGCATAAGTATAGCAGAGTATGTATCACGGATATTTTTCATCTCATACATAGGGAGTTTAGCTGTTCTTGTGTATTCTAGCTGTCTGAATAGGTCAAGCAATTTTTCACTGCTTTTTAGTTGAAAAGCAAAAATTCCATTGTAAGTAAGAGAACATTCAAATTCAAGTGTATTAAAGTGACCTGCTTTTGTACAATGCCATTCATAAGAGCAGCCCTTGGGTAAAATGATTATATTGTTGATATTAGACGTGTATGATACACCATTTGATTTATATAGCGTTTCTCCTTCATATTTGATTACAATAGCCCAATGAGGACGGTCTTTTCTTTTATATGTTGTGTTGGCTTCTGTATACATAGTGGTTATTGAGTAGACTTTTTCTATAATCAAATATGATAAAATATCAGTATTCAATAAATTAACCTCTTTCTTAATGATATAATTAAATAATAGTATATAGATTTATTATAGTCAAGAAATGTATTATCAAATTTGATAAAAATAGCACATTTGACATTTTATTATGAATCATATCTCATTATAATATCACTGAAAATGATCGGCAGGCAAAAAGGTTGTGTCGTTACTAAAAAGGAGGTTTTAAGTGTTGAATAAATATAAGAACATATTGTATGCAATTCTGGTGATGATGCTCTGGGGGTCTCTGTTTCCGTTTGTCAAAGTGGGATATAGAGAATTTGGAATAGACACGGGTTATGCACCCAATATTATTTTGTTTGCAGGTGCCAGATTTGTAGTATGTGGATTTATTATCACACTTTTTGCTAAGTGGAATGGCAAGAGAATGAAACTTGAAAAAAGAGAAGTAGGACCAGTTATCGCTGTAGGAGTTCTTGCTGTAGTTTTACATTATACGTTTACTTATAGTGGTCTTGCTATGACGGATAGCTCAATTACAGCATTGGTTAAGCAACTGGGAAGTTTTGCCTTTATTCCTCTATCGTTCCTGTTTTTTAAAGAGGATAAGTTTTCTGTGAAAAAACTTCTCGGAGCGGTGTTAGGTTTTGGGGGAATAGTAGTTTTGAATATGACATCAACTGGCTTTCAGCTTGGTTATGGCGAACTACTTATTATAATGGCATCCTTGTGTGGTGTTACAGCTAATGTTTTTGGGAAAAATGCAATGAAAACATTAGATGCAATTGTGATGACCGGACTTTCGCAGCTTTTGGGAGGTGCTATACTTCTGATCATAGCTGTTGTGTTAGGAGGACATATTGGTAGGGTTTCAGTAAGTGGAATACTGGTATTTTGTTATATTTGTACTGCCTCAATTATAGGATATTGTTTATGGTATAGCCTGATCAGTAAAAATAATCTTTCACAGCTTTATATTGTCAAGTTTTTGGAACCGATTTTTGCGGCAATATTTGGTATGATTCTATTAAAGGAGGACATTCTTAATGTTCGATTTTTGATGGCACTTTCACTTACCGGAGCAGCAATTGTTATATCTAATTGGAACCGTAGGAAATAATAATATATTTGTTTGAATATATAAAAATATACCATTAATACAATGATTTCATATGAAAATCTGATGTTTTGTATGTTTCGTCTGAGAAATTGAACGTTGTAGAACGAAATTCTAGTCTTTATAATTAAGTCATGAGATGAGCGATAATAAAAACGAGGAGAAACATCATGATAAGTATGACGAATAAGAGTATGTCACCGAAGAAAAAAGAGCCCATAATAAGAAGTTTGAAGAGGAGTTGGCAATGGTATGTGCTTCTGCTTCCTGCGTTAATACATCTTTTGATTTTTGCATATGGTCCAATGTACGGCTTACAAATCGCATTCAAGGACTTTAGGCCATCCAAAGGAATTTGGGGGAGTGAATGGGTTGGATTAAAGCACTTTATTAGCTTTGTCGAGAACCCTATGTTTTGGAAATTGCTAAAAAATACATTATCCATTACCTTATATTCTCTTGCATTATTTCCAATTCCTATTATATTTGCGTTGTTTTTGAATGAAGTAAAAAATGCGAAGTTTAAAAAGACAGTTCAGATGTTGACATATATGCCACATTTCATAACTGAAATTGTTGTATGTTCTATTGTTATTTTGTTCCTTGACAGAACAAGTGGTCCTATTAATCGTCTGATTACATTATTTGGTGGAGAAGCGCAGAATTTTTTGGGTATGCCGGGAGCGTTCCCAAGTATTATGGTATGGTCCGGTCTGTGGCAGGGACTAGGCTGGGGATCTATTTTATATATTTCTGCGTTAGCCAGTATCTCTACTGAGTTGATAGAGGCAGCAAAGATTGATGGTGCGAGCCGATATAAGATTATGTGGCATGTTAACATTCCAGGAATCCTTCCAACTATTCTGATTAATTTCTTGCTCAGAATAGGCGGTATATTGGGTCTGGGTCACACAAAGATTTTACTGTTACAGAATGACCTGAACTTGGAAACATCCCAAGTTATATCTACATATATTTATGAAATGGGTCTTAAAGGTGCAAAATTTAGTTATGCTTCTGCAATTGGTATGTTTAATACATTGGTGGGCCTTTGTATTCTACTAATAGTTAATGCTATAACGAAGAAGCTGTCAGGCACGGGCTTGTTCTAATACTAGTTAAACAAATGCCTAATAATATTATAGAAAGGTACTAGAAGAATGAAAAGACAACAGATACTTTTTACAGAGCCAAAGATTGCACAATTAATAGAACTTGATTTGCTTCCTATTATGGAGGATGAGATTCTTGTAAAGATGGAATATACAGTAATAAGTGGTGGGACAGAAAGAGCCAATATATTAAGTATGTCAAATACCTCTCAGGCTTTTCCGAAGTCCCTCGGCTATTGTGGAGTAGGTGTGGTTGAAAAGGTTGGCAGTGATGTAAAAACATTTAAAACGGCAGATCATGTGTTGGTATATCACGGATGTCACTCTAATTATAACATTTGTAAAGAAAAACAACTGACGAAGGTTGCTAATAACAGCATACCATCCATAGAAGCTGCTTTTGTTATTATTGCAGCCATGGGACTTGGCGGAGTGAGAAAGCTTGAAATTGAGATCGGCGAATCTGCTATGGTTATGGGACAAGGCTTGTTGGGTATATTTTCTACACAATTTTGCCACTTAAATGGTGCATATCCCGTTATAGCAGTGGATTTGAATAAGGAAAGACGAGATCTGGCTCTTTCCTTAGGTGCGGATTATGCCTTGGATCCTAGCAAACCAGACTTTATAAACAATGTAAAAAAAATTACAGGTGGAAAAGGAATCTCTGCATGTGTTGAAGTTACTGGAAATATGCATGCAACGCTTCAGGCTCTAGACGCTGCAGCATATATGGGAAGAATATCTTTACTAGGATGTACCAGAGTATCCAATGGTAGTGTGGACTATTATCAACAGGTTCATAGACCCGGAATTAAGCTTATTGGTGCACATAATTTTGTGAGACCAAAGGTGGAATCCTATCCTCATCATTGGACACATCAGGATGATTGTCATGCAATACTTGACTTAATAGCCGCAAAACGAATCCAAGTGGCGCCTATTATTTCAAGAATAGTTTCACCAAAGGATGCAGCTCAAATCTATACGGAATTATGTGAAGATATAAACTTCCCTGTGGGTACGGTTTTTGATTGGAGTAAGGTTAGTACTACTCTATGAGAGGATAACTAATTAAGCGGAAAGGAAAGAATTTTGATGAAAAAAACGATAAGCAAAGGAATAAAAATATGGCGTGGCTATTCATGGGGCGACAAATTATTCCTGATGACAGTATATACAGTAATGATTCTGGTGACAATTATCTGTGTTTACCCATTGTTCTTTACGGTAATCGCTTCTGTTTCTGATCCAAATGTAGTATATACCGGTAAGGTGTTTTTGCTACCAAAAGGGTTTGATCTTACCTCCTATAAGTTGGTATTTCAGAACAAAGATATATGGACAGGATACGCAAACACTATCTTTTATACGATCGTAGGAACAGGCTATAATCTGTTTCTTACGATACCTGCAGCTTATGCACTTAGTAAAAAGAATATGTATGGAAGGGGTGTTTTAACCACATTCTTTCTATTCACCATGTATTTTGGTGGAGGTATGATTCCTACCTATATTATGATGGATAAGATGAATCTCCTTGATACAAGATTGGTCCTGATTCTTTCAGGTGGTGTTAGCATCTACAATGTAGTAGTAACAAGAACCTATTTCTCAACCAATTTTCCGGATGAATTAGGTGAAGCAGCCAGAATTGATGGTTCAAATGAGTTCGGTATTTTCATTAAGATGGCAATTCCGCTCAGTGCACCTATTATTGCAGTTATGACATTATATTATGCAGTTGGGCATTGGAATGAATACTTTAACTCCATGATTTACCTTAGAGACAGTGCAAAGTTTCCTCTACAGCTTGTGTTAAGAGATATTCTCATCGGTTCTCAAAAGGCATATGAGAGTATGCAGGAGGCAGGGGTGGATGGAGATATCCTATTAGACTTCGCACGAAGAGCGAAATTGGCTGTTACAATGAAATATTCATTGGTATTTATAGCCAGTGCGCCAATGCTGATACTTTACCCATTCATACAGAAGCATTTTGTGAAGGGTATTATGGTTGGATCCCTTAAGGGATAATTAAAATGTGTTTTCTTTGGAAGCTGGTGCGCAACGGTTTCCGGGTAAAAATAATATTCACATAATTAGGAGGAAGAAATGAAAAGCAAACGACTTATCTCGATCTTATTGGCTGGTGTAATGCTAACAGGCTGTCTTGCCGGATGTAATAAAACACCAAGCGAGAGTAAGAAAGAAAATGAAGAAGCGGTAGTAACACAGGGTGTTGTTACTACGGAAAAAAATGAAGAAACAAAAGCAACGCAGGGTGTTATTACAGATCCGATCACCTTCGACATCTTAGTAAGAAAAGATAATACAGATGCAGTCGATGTTGATCAAATGTGGTTTTTTAAGTATTTGGAATGGTGGATGAATCAGCAAGGATACAATATCACATTGAATGTTACTACATCAAGTGAAATTGAACAACAGGTATCCTTGTTATTGGCTACAGATGCCTTACCTGATTTGGTATGGGGACATCCGCTTACCACAAACGATGTAGTTACTTATGGTACCGAAGAGGGGATGCTCTTAGACTGGACTCCTTATTTAAACGAAGAAACAATGCCTGAAATTGCTAAATTAGATGCTAAGTACCCAGATGTATTACAAGCAAGTAAGTGTAATGATGGTGCTGTTTATGGTCTTCCTACTTTCCAGGAACGTACATATGGATGGGCAGCAGGAAACTTCCCAGGCATGAATCTTCATATTCATTTACCATCTTTAGAGGCAGTAGGAGCAAAGATGCCAACCACTATGGATGAGTTTGTTGATGTACTTCGTCTTTTCAAGGACAATCTAAAAACTAAATCAGGGGACGCGGTTACTCCTCTATTAAACGGTGATAATTTTGAAAAGTATATCTGGTTAGGCCTTGGTTACTATGGAAGCTATCAGATGACAAAGTATGGACAGAATTTCCTTATTAAGGATGGCGAAGTATATCTTCCGGCAGCAACCGAGGACTATCGTACCTTTATTCAGTATATGAATGCTATGTATACAGAAGGTCTTATCCATGAAGATTATATTACAATGGATGCAAACACAAGAAACGGTCTTATCATGGACATGACAGCTCCTGTTATGGAAGGAAGACTGGATGAATTATTCCCGGAGACATATACGGAATGGGATGCATTACCACCTTTAACTGTAGGCGATAATGATACAGTTGCTTTTAGTGCAAACTCTACTTATCGTTTAAATAGAATTTGGGCATCTGCAAAGACAGAGTATCCAGAAGTGTTAGCTTATATGTTGAACTACGTATATTCTCCGGAAGGAAGCCTTTACTATTATAATGGACCAATGAAGGGAGAAGATCCACTTGACCTTCTTGACGATAAGGGATGGTATTTCAATGAAGAAGGTGCTATGTGCAACGCTGCTACAGAAGCAGGTGAAGCTGTTACAACTTTTGAATGGGCATTAAATAATGTATTCCCTTCTACTTATATGGCAAACTATATTGATTACGTTGATGAAGCAAAGAAGATGGCTGGACTAGAAACGGTAGTTAAAACAGAGAAGTGGCCGGATGCTATCTTAGGAGAACCTTATGAAGTAATCTGGAGAACAGCATATTCACCTGATACAGCCAGTGGATATTGGCGTTTAAGCTGTGTAGATGCATGGAAGAACAACATGACAACTGTAGCTTTACCATCAGTATATTGGGATGCTGAAGATGTTAGTCGTGTAGATGAATTGGGAATTGTTATTAACGATTATATCACGACAGAATCTGCCAAGTTCATTACAGGTATTCGTCCTTTAACAGAAATTGATGATTACTTTGAGGAATTAAAGAACTTACATGTAGATGAATATATTCAGTTGCATAGAGACGGCTATGCTGCTTATTTAGAAGAAATTATTAAGTAATGGCGATAATGGATTCATAGGTGATGACATAAAGGATTGAAAGGAGCTGTTGCAAAAGTAGATAAAAATCTGCTGGAGCAGCAGCTCTGTTAGAATTAGACCGGTTCTATTTTGGTATACCAAAAAGCACCCTCTTATGGTAAACTTAAGTTTCGTTATGTACCATTAATATGACAAGGGAAGGTGCTTTTTATGTATGTGATTTTACTACAGTGTCTAACTCATAATCCAGAGAATTTTGCAGCAGGTGAGAATGAGAGTTTCGCCCAAAAGAAAGCGCACATAATATCTAAGATGAGGGAAGGGTCAGGGGAAGATGAAAAAGAAAACTATATCAATAATAAAATTAGCATTACCTTACATGATTCTGCTTTTGTTTCCGATAATATCAATTCTATATCTGGAGAATGTGTTGCTTGATAATTATAAAGAGAAGCTTCTCATGGAAAAGCAAAAACAAATGGAAGTGTCTTTTGAGAGAGTCGTTCGAGAGATAAATGCAGTAGAAGATCTGGCAAGTATTATGATGCAGAATGATAAAATGCTAAGCTATATCTATACTTGTATGGGAAAACGACAACATTCCGTAATTGAGTCAATGGAAATAAAGGATGTTTTTAATAAAAGTATCTATAATAGCAAGGCCATGATGACCTACTATTATGACAAGGTCGATAATAGAGTAATTTCTTCGACTACTGCGTTAAGTGATGCAAAAACTTATTTTGAATATACCTATAAAGTCAAAAACTACACACCGGAAGAGTACAGGAATTACTTGGACGAACTAGGTAAAGTAGTATATGTATATAGTCCATGTATGGAGGTTACCATTCAAAATAAAACAATTCAAGTAATAGAATGCTACAATGCAATGCCGTTGAGTAGTGGTGTAAGAGAGCCCAAGGGATATCTGGTACAGGTACTAAATGTTAAGGATATTTTTTCTGATTTTTTTGAAATTATGAGCGATAAAGATGAGTTCCATATTTATGACAGCAAAGGGAGATTACTCTTTAGAAGCTCCGAGCATTATAGTGAAGCACTGGTGCCAAATGAAGCTAAATTGGGCCTTATCGATTATAATGGAGAAGCAATTTATGGCATGTCTCTCACATCAGCCGATGGTAAATGGAAGGTAAAGATGTACCAGTCCGTCTTCGAGGAAGGAAATGTTTGGGATATTGGAGTGCCTTATGTTTTAGTAGTAGTGTTCTCGCTTGCAATTAGTATAATACTATGCAGTTACTTTACGATAAGGAACTATAGAGATATTCGAAAGGTATTGGATCTATTTGGAAGAAAGAATAAAAACAATGAGTACAATCTGGAAAATTTTAACTATCAAAACATATGGGAATGCGCAGATCGGATTATTAGAGAGAATAATGAATTTGAAGAAAGAATAAATACTTATGCACAATCTCGTAGAAGTGAAACATTAGAGAGGTTGCTTCGAAACGGATATGAAAATCGAGAAGAAATAGAAGTTGCTCTGTCTGAAGCAGGAATTTTAGTGGAACAGGAAGAATGTGTTGTATTGAGTATTCGATATACAGGCTATGACTATAGGGTTCTTATATCTGAGAATATGACTATGAAGGATATGGTAAAGGAACTTATGAGTGGATTGCTGGAGCAAAGATTTGAAATATTTGATACGGCAGCTAAGGAGACGGTGTGTATCCTCTTCTTCAAAAAGGAAGAAGATCAGGAAATGATATTAAGAGATATCGTTTCTAAGTTAAAAATTGAGCTGATATATAATTGTGGAATTGCACTGAAAATTGCGGTAGGAGGAATGGTGGATTCTCTATATAACATCAGCACATCTTATATGCAGATAAAAGAAGTATTTCATTATACAGAGACCTCCGGTCAAGAGGTAAACCTATATACTGATATTAAGGAAATGGAAAAACTATATTATTCAAAATCTGATGATGAAAAAATATTTAATTATGTTGTATTAGGAAATGCAGAGGAAGCCAAAAAGATTGTAGAAAAAATCTATAATACGAACTACGGGGTGGAGATTAGCAGGGCAAAGGTATCCGGAATATTGAAGTTAAGGCTATGTCAAACAATAACTGAAATAGTAGAAAAGTATAAAATCTCTATGGAAGAAACTTTACAGGAATTAAATCTAGAACAGGAGACTCAAAAGTTTTTCGGTATAATATACAACTGCATAGACAGAATTGCGGTAGAAATCAGTAATCGAAATGAAATGCTTAGGAATCATACTGTGATGGATATTGTTAATTATGTAAATCAAAATTATTGCAGCAGTTCTTTGTGCCTGAAAGAAATTGCAAGAGAATTTAGTTTGAATGAAAATTATGTATCTACTCTTTTTAGTAAGGCATATGGAACTACGTTTTCACAGGCAGTAGAAACACTAAGAATCAAAAAGGCATGTGAATTAGTACGTGAGACGGATACAAAGATTGGAGAAGTATCAGAAATGGTAGGGTATACTTCTGATGCAAGTTTCCGAAGAGCTTTCAAAAAAGTAACAGGTATGACACCTAGAGAATATAAGGACCATGACGAATAATTCTTCAGTGGCCTAGGAAATTAAGTTAAGCCGGCTTTAAGAATGTATCACAGAAGAAGTTACTGGGTACAGAACTAAAAAGGAGGAAATTGTAGATGAGGTATCAGATTCCGTTTCTGAAAAATGAGTGTTGGTGGGGCGGTTCAACAGCGTATGGATGTGAAAACCCTTTTACCGAAGAAAGTGTCTTTGAGGCAGATTATAGAAGAAAAGCTTTAAATCAAACTATGCCATTATTCTTATCTGATAAGGGAAGATATGTATGGAGTGAAAATCCATTTTATGTTCATATAGAGTCAGGTTTATTTGTTTTTGAAGGTGAGGATATCCAACTGATTGAAGCAGGAAGCAGCCTGAGAGATGCGTATATTGCTGCTAAAAATTCGCACTTTCCATTTGATGGGAAAGTGCTTCCTGAGAGCTTTTTCAGAACAGCACAATATAATACATGGATGGAATTTACCTATGATCCAACACAGGAAGGTGTTCTTGCATATGCCCATGACATTATCAAAAATGGGTTAAAGCCGGGTATTTTGATTATAGATGAAGGATGGCATGGACGATATGGGACATGGGAGTTTGATTTAGCAAAATTCCCGAATCCTGCAAAGATGATCAAAGAGCTACATGAACTCGGTTTTATTGTTATGCTCTGGATCGTTCCTCTTGTGTGTCCGGATGGAAGAGAATTTATTATTAATACTGATAAGGTTACATATGGGGGCAAGAAAGGAAAGCGTTTTATCAGAAATGAAAAAGGGGAAGTAGCTCTATTTGAATGGTGGAATGGTTACTCAGCTATGCTTGACTTTACAAATCCAGACGATTATGAATTTTTGGACGAGCAGCTTAAACGACTTATTAATGATTATGGTGTAGATGGATTTAAGTTTGATGGTGGCTCCTTAAAAATGTACCAACCAAACAATATAATTAATGGTCCGGCAGATGCCCATATGGATCCGGTTGTTTTGAACCAGGCATGGAATGAGTTTGGAAGACGCTATGAATATCATGAATACAAAGATACCTTTAAAGGTGGTGGACTTAATTGTATCCAAAGACTCAGCGATAGAAATCATGCTTGGTCACCAAATGGTATTGATACATTGATTCCCCCTTCTATGTTGCAGGGCTTAATGGGACACCCTTTCATTTGCCCGGATATGATTGGTGGAGGAGAATGGAGCTATAACATCAAACCGGGATTTGAGGTAGATCAAGAGTTATTTGTTCGTATGGCACAAGCTAGTGCATTATTCCCTATGATGCAGTTCTCATGGGCACCTTGGAAAGTGCTGGATGAAAAACATTGGAAAATGGTGTTTGAGACAGCTATGCTTCATGATGAAATGGCAACTGAAATTATACAAATGGTAAGAACTGCTGAAGTCAACGGTGAACCAATACTCAGAAATCTGGAGTATAACTTTCCAGGTTATGGCTACGCTACAATCAAGGATCAATTTATGCTTGGAGAGGGTATCTTAGTAGCCCCTGTTGTGACATCAAAGACATATGAAAGAGATGTAGTTTTCCCAGAAGGTAATTGGCAGGATCAGGAGGGTAATATTTATAGCGGGCCACAAACGGCTAGAATCAAGGCACCAATAGAAAAGCTATTGTGGTTTAGAAAGAAATAGGGAGGACACTAGCTATGAAAATTCATATAATGGATAAGGAATACTGGTGGGGCGGATGCGTGAACCACGGACATGAGATGCCATATGATATACATAGTATTGGTTTTTTTGATCTGAATGGAGAGCGTGAAAATGACCAGTTTGCTTCTTTCATGTTATCCAGTAAAGGAAGATATCTATGGTCAGATACAAGCTTTTACGCAAATATAAAGGATGGCGTTATTGAGCTATATGGTACAAATTCTGCAATATTGGAGGTAGGGGGCGAAAATCTGAGGGATGCTTATCGCATTGTTATGAAAAAGCATTTTCCATTTGATGGAGAGCTTCCGGATCTGATGTTTTGGAAAAAACCACAATATAATACATGGATTGAGTTGGGAACAAATCAGACAACAGAAAGCATTATGAACTATGCAAGAGGAATTAAGGATAATGGACTGCCAACAGGAATTCTCATGATTGATGGCGGATGGCAGGAAGAATATGGAGTATATGAATTTCATAAGGGAAAGATTTCAGATCCAAAATATCTGATAGATAGTCTGCATGAGTTAGGATTTCAGGTCATGCTATGGGTGTCACCGATTGTGACATCAGCGGGTCCACACTATAAGGCTTTAAGAAATAAGGGTTATCTGGTAAAACAGGCAGATGGAAAACCTGCAATACGAGAATGGTGGAGTGGATTTAGCGCAGTGCTTGATTTGAGTAATCCGGATGTTTCTGCTTGGTATAGAGGGCAGCTAGACAGTTTGATGGAACGATATGGTGTGGATGGCTTTAAATTTGATGCAGGTGACAGGTATTTTTACAAAGATGATGATATTTGCTATCAGCCTATATCCGCAAGAGAACAGACTAGAAAGTTTAATGAGATTGGTGAATATTATCCTTTAAATGAATACAGGGCAGCATGGAATTATGGTGGCAGACCAATTGTAGCAAGATTACATGATAAGTATCATACATGGGACACTTTTGGGCTAGATACGCTGATTCCGCATACGATTTTACAAGGATTGTGTGGATATGCATACTGCTGTCCGGATATGGTAGGTGGTGGCATTATTGACAGTTTTGCAGATGAATGTAAAATTGATGAAGAATTGTTCATTCGCTGGGTAGAAGCAAACGCACTTATGGGGATGATGCAAATTTCTATAGCGCCATGGCGTGTATTCCCAGCAGATACGTATGCTACGATAAAGAAGTATGTTTTACTTCATGAAAGTGTAGGAGACTACTGTGTAGAACTAGCTAAGCATGCATCTGTTAGTGGGGAGCCAATTGTGCGACACATGGCTTATCAGTACCCTGAAGAAGGCATGGAAATGATAAATGATCAGTTTATGCTGGGAGACCGTATCCTTGTAGCACCTGTACTCGAAAAGGGAAAAAGAAGCAGACTAGTACAACTTCCTAAAGGGAAATGGAAAGAATCAAATGGCACGATCTATGAAGGCGGTAAAACAATTTGCGTAGATGCACCACTTAATAAATTACCTTGGTTCGAAAAGGAGAATTAGTATGGACGAGTATCCTAAAAAAATCAGAATAGGTCAGATTGGTCTGGGACATAGTCATGGAGAAGGAAAGATGTCAGCAGTTCGCAAATTATCAGAACTGTTTGAAGTGATCGGATATGCAGAAGCGGATGAAGCATGGATTGAAAAAAGGGGACATTTACAGGCTTATGTGGACTTGCCGAGGATGTCTGTAGAAGAACTAATAAATGAGTGTGATGCAATTCTGATCGAAAGCGACATTCCTGAACTGATAAAATATGCAAGAATATGTGTTCAGGCAGGTAAGCATATCCATATGGATAAGCCGGTGTATGGTTCGGTAACAGAATTTGAAGAACTATTAGAAATAGCAAGTCATCAAAAACTAGTGATACAAATGGGGTATATGTACCGCTATAATCCAGCTGTGGTGCAATGTATTGATATGATCAAAAATCAGAAGCTAGGTGAGATCTTCTCCATTCATGGAGAGATTAGTACTCAGGATTATTCGGATACGAAGCGTAGACTTGCCAAGTATCCGGCAGGACCGTTGTATATTATGGGGGCTCATTTAATAGACCTGATTGTGTATATCTTGGGAGAACCTGATCAAATCAAAGTATTCTTAAAATCAACAGGCTTGGATGGAGTTTGCCTTGCAGACAATAACCTAGCTGTATTGGAGTATGAAAAAGCACTTGCAACGGTGAAAGCATCATCTGTTGAGGTCAATGGTTGGGGCAGAAGGCAGTTAGTCGTATCAGGAAGTAGAGGAACCGTTGAGATTAAACCAATGGAAAATGAGACAACTATGACCTTTAGCGATGTTGAAATTGCTATTAAGCATTATGAAGATATGAAAAAATCGATTCCAATTGCTGATATACCGAAAAATGAGCGATATGACGAAATGATGAGAGCTTTGTACAGATATATTACCGGAATAGAGGACAATCCTTTCTCATATGAACATGATTTATTAGTACACAAATTAATTGCAGAGATCTGCAAGGAAGCATGATAGCAGAGGGAGAAAAGATGAAAGCGATACTTATAGACGAACATAAAAATTTGGTATGGAGTGAGGTTGAAAAACCTGCACCGAAAGAAAACGAAGTGTTGATTAAAATTCATGCAGCAGCCTTGAACAGAGCTGATCTTTTGCAGAGAAGAGGAACCTATAACTCTCCGGAAGGATGGCCAGAATGGATGGGGTTAGAGGTTTCCGGCACGGTAGAAGAAATGGGAAAGGGTGCAGCAGAAAAAGGAATACTCAGTATTGGTGATCGTGTTTGTGCACTACTTGGCGGTGGCGGTTATGCAGAATATGTATGTGCACCTATTGGTATGGTTATGCCAATGCCAAGGAACTTGACTTTTGAGGAAGCTGCATCTCTTCCAGAGGCGTATGCAACTTCCTATTTGAACTTGTTTTACGAGGGACATTTAAAGGAAGGTCAGACAGCTTATATTCCGGCGGGTGCATCAGGATTGGCAAGTGTGGCAATTCCTATGGCTAAGATGTTTGGTATTAGGGTGATCACATCTGTATTATCAGATGAAATTGCAGAGAAGATAAAGCCACTAGGAGCTGATGTAATTATCAATTCAACAACGCAGAATGTAGCAGAGATACTTAAGGAGGAAGAGGAGAAGGGGCAACCGGTAAATGCAGCTATGGATTGCTTGTGTGGTGAAGCTCTTGGACAATGTTTGCCATATATGGCTGAAGGGGGATATTGGATTATCATCTCTTCTCTTGCCGGTGCACAGACGAACTTGATGCTTAGATCGGTTCTTACCAAAGGTCTGCACCTTGTAGGCAGTATGCTTAGAAAACGTTCATCCGAAGAGAAAGCGAAGTTACTTTCAGAATTAGTTGAAAAAGTATGGCCTGGAATTGAAAATGGAATTATGAAGCCTTCTATTTATAAGGTATTGCCTATCGAATCAGCTGAGGAAGCTCATGGTATATTAGAGCGTGGTGAACATGTCGGAAAGGTTGTGCTGCGTGTATGCAAATAGAAAAAAAGAGTATAGGTCCGCTGAAGGAATACATTGATTCTAATTGGTCGGAGTGTGTGCGTGTGAACCGAGAGAATAAAGATACATTGATTGGTCTGCCTTATCCATATTCCATTCCGGCAGTGGGCCATTTTGAGGAATTATATTATTGGGATACATACTTCCTGAATTTGGGCTTGAAGTGTAGTGGACATTTTGAACAGATGAAGTCTAATGTAGACAATATGCTATATCTTGTAGAGAATTATGGATTTATGCCTAATGGGAATCGTACATATCATTTAAAAAAATCGCAGCCACCATTTTTGTCAGAAATGGTACGAGAAGTGTATGTGCATTATAAGGATCGCTGTTGGCTAAGAGGTGCATACCTTACATTGAAAAAGGAATATGATTTTTGGCAAACGAAAAGGATGACACAGATAGGATTAGCACAATACAGTGAGGCTTGTTCAGTAGATGAGATAGAAAGACTGGCACAAGGATATGTAGAACGACTTCAGTTTTACCCAGACAGGGATTCAAAAGCATTAGCGAGAGAATATCGTACATGCTGCGAGAGTGGATGGGATTTGAATCCGAGATGGGAGTTTCAAGGAGAGTCATTTGCGCACTTAGATTTGAATGCATTATTATTCCAGATGGAAAATAACATGGCATATTTTTCGGAGGTTCTTAGTAACGATGAAGCGGATATTTGGAAGAAACGTGCTCAGAAACGAAATGCTTTAATGCAGAGATATATGGTTGATGATAGAGGTATCTACTGGGATTATAATTTTAACGATGATGTATTGGGGAAAGTCTATTCTGTAGCTGCCTATTATCCTATGTATGTAGGATTGGCAACTCAGGAACAGGCGCAGGCAGCAGTAGATATGCTATCAAGGTTGGAAGAAACTTTTGGTGTAGTAACCTGTGAGAGAAATTCAATAAGAGGAAATTTTCAATGGAATTATCCTAATGGTTGGGCCTGCCTACAATATATAATAGTTATTGCGCTTGATCAATATGGGTTTTATGAGGAAGCAAGGAGAATTGCCCAAAAGTATATACATCTGGTTGAACAGGTATATGAGGAAACAGGAAATCTATGGGAAAAATATAATGTGGTTGAGGGAAATTCTAACGTTATAACAGAAGAGAAGATGCCGCCTATGATGGGATGGACCGCAGGTGTATATTTGGCTTTTCGGAAATATTTAGTGTCTGTTGATTAACGCTAAAATACCTGATTTTACTGAAACTTTCATTCCTCAGCCCCATTTTTTATCACAATTACAGATTATCTGTTTTAGCAACACGCTCGCAAACCGGAGAAACTCGCATAGTGTGTTTCTCCGGTTGAAAAACAATCAGAATTTTTTAGTTTTAAGAGCCTTTTCAATTTGACGAAATCCATTTACTGCCTCCTCATTTCTGGTCGCAATAATTGTATATATGGAATCGATGATTGCCATTTGAGCTATTCGAGAGTTCATTGCAACAATATGATATTTCGTTTCATTGCTGGCGGTATAGAGAGCAATATCTGATATTTTGCTAAGGGGTGAACTTCCTATATTAG
>JAEZKL010000004.1 GCA_023415475.1 Bacillota bacterium
GAATAACATGTAAGAATAAGGTCGAAAAGGGAAGAAAAGCCTGGAAAACTAAGGCTTTTCTTCCAAATATAAAGCAGTGATAAAATTAAATTATCGATTTTTTTAAAAAAATTAAAAAAACACTTGCAATTTGTTTCTAGACCATATATAATAACTTTTGCGTTCGGTAATTAAGAAAATCAAAAGTAATACAAGCCAAACGACATATAAGCGTTTCTAGCTCAGTTGGTAGAGCACCTGACTCTTAATCAGGGTGTCCAGGGTTCGAGCCCCTGGAGACGCACTTACAAAGTATCAATTTTGAAGACATAGGAGCTTCGGGGTTGGTGCTTTTTTTGTGTCCTTATCTTAGCAAGTCGATAGTCGGAGAAAGTTATGTGATTTCATGGCGTTGGTGAATATTGCGATGAGTAAAGATTTGGACCAAAGAACTATAAAAAAATGGATTACCTGACTTGGTTAGGATGTACTGGCTAGGTCAGGTAATTATTTTGTCGGTCGAAAAGTAGGTCAAAAGGGAAAATAATGATTGGAAATCGTCGGTCAGATGTCGGTCAATGGATAATGATTATAAAAATGAAATATCAATCTGGACGATATTCTATAATTTGACATATTAATACAGGGATGCTATAGTAGAAATTGAATAGGATATTTTACCACAAGAAAATATAATGCAAATATGCATAGGAGGAAATAGGCTATGTTAATAGAGGAGGCTATTAAGCATGCAATAGATAGGGAAGCAATACTATTTTTAGGTGCGGGATTTTCAATTGGAGGTATAAATTCTCAAGGAAGATCGATGACCACAGGCGCAGGGCTAGCACATATTTTGTGTGATGATATGGGTATAAAACATTCAGACAACTTGACAATTACATCATCTAGATATTTAGAAGATGAATTATATAAAAAAGGATTAGTAAACCTTATTACACTGTTAAAGAAAGAACTTATTTGTACACAAACAACAAAGGAGCAAACAACTATTGTAAGTTTACCATGGAAGAGAATATATACAACTAACTATGATGATATAGTTGAGGTGGCAAGTGAAGCAATAGGGTTTTCAAGAAATTCAATAACAATAACGGCTAAGAGATATGATAGTCAACAGAACTTAGAGCAAGCTATTGTACATATCAACGGATATATTAGAGGCTTGAATGAAAAAAAATTCATCGAAGAATTTAAAATTACTGATGATAATTACAATAGAGATGGACTGCTAAAAAGTAGTTGGTCAAATATGTTTGAATCAGACTTAATACGAAATAAGGCTATTGTCTTCATCGGATATTCTTTAGATTATGATCAAGAGATAGTAAAACTAATAGCAAATTTAAATATTAAAGATAAGTGTATTTTTATTGATATAGACAATATTGATGATGATAAAGAGTTTAGACTTAATAAGTATGGTAAATTGTATAAATTCGGAGCGAATGGGCTTGCTAATGAAATCGAAAAAATTGAAACCAGTTATATACCACAAGTGAAAAAAGTAGAAACCATAAGTTTTAAAGAGAAAAACGAATCACTATTCTATTCTGATGTAAAGTACTCAATACTTGATGTTGTAAATTTATTGGTAAAAGGAAAAATTAGAACCGAATTTATTAATCAAGAAGGTTATTGCTTACATCGTAAAAACAAAATTAATGAGATAAAAGATATTTTCAAAGAGAAGAATGTTACAATTGTACAATCTAAACTTGGAAATGGAAAAAGTATATTTCTTGAGTGCCTTGCAAATGAAATGAGTAATTTATATGATGTATATCATGTTGAAAGTATAGATAATTACATAGAGGATATGCAGGTAATATTAAATAGAAGTACCAAAACAGTATTACTATTGATTGATGATTATGGATATTATATGAGATTGCTCATTGAACTGGGAAAAGATTTTCCTGATAATTTGAAATTAGTATTAACTTGTAGAACTACAATAAATGCAAATCTGTATTATGATTTAATAGATAAATATAATTATACAGAAAATCAAATAGGAATTGTAGATCTTGATATTTTAGAAAATAGTGAAATATATGAGTTGGTAAATATCTTAAATGTAAATAGATTTTGGGGAGATATGGATAGATTCTCCCCTACGGATAAGAAAAAAATTATCAAGAAAAAATATGGAGGAAATTTGTCGAAAATATTTTATCTATTACTAAACTCAGAGGTAATTAACGAGCAAATAAATAGATTATTAGAAACAATTATTGAGAAAGAACAATTTAAGAAATTCTTTCTATGTCAATCCGTTAATTCTCTCTGCGGATTAAAAATAACTTATAGTGACATTTGTAAATTCATGAACATATCAGAGACATCGATAGCAAGTTATAGATTAGATGCAAATATTAGAGAGGTCATTGATTTTGAAAATAATAAATTTAGCATATCTTCTTCAATATTTTCTCAATATCTTATTAAGCAAGGACAATTTAATAGAGATATTATGGAGATTTTAGAACAGCTATATATAAATTGTTCAGAGAATGATGAATATTTAAACAAATATAAAGAGCAGAGAAAAATACTAATTTCACGCTCTAATATAAAACTAGCATTTTCAACGAACAATACTCTAAATCAAGAAGAAGAAAAAAGGATATTTGCTTATTATGATAACATAAAAAATCTACCAACTGCCAGCAATAATCCATTCTTTTGGCTTCAGTTTGGTATAACAGCACTTAATTTAGAGGAGTATCCTTGGGCTAGAAATTGTTTTGATAACGCATATGCAAATGCTGAGATGTTGGAGAATTTTGATGCATATCAGTTGGATACACATTATGCTAGATTATTATTGTGTTATGAAATGACTATTAATAGTAATAAAAAAGAAGATGCAATGAATAACTTTTATATGGCACATAAATATTTGACTAATAACAGTAACAAAGGATCAAAATTAATTTATGTATTAAAACAGACATCTTTGTATTTGGATTATTATAATAAATATAAAAATATATTTGATGAAAATGATATAGAAAATTTTAGAATTAAAGCATTAGAATTGCTACCTAAATACAGTGAATATTTTACTCTTAAAGACATGTTCAAGATTCCGAACGAAATTATGAGTTCTTATCGATATTTTCGAAGAATATTTGAAGGTACTATTTATCGTGTTTATTTTAATAAAGTTGATGATGAATATAATAAAAAGGTATCAAGCTCTAATTTGGCAGTAAGATATTTAAATTAAGAGGTTACAATAATTGAAAACATGTGGCAAAAGAATCAGGTTACATAAAAAGCAATCCGACAGCTGGAACCGAAGCTCAGAAGACCGAGTGCTTTTACAGAAGAGAAAAAGATGGTTTATGATTGTGAAGAGGTACAAAAATTATTATTAGGAATAAAGCAAACAGACATGGAAATGCAGTTCTCCGCCGTGGTGAAGCACTTGCATTAACCTAAGGCTTATTAACTACACCTAAGACCAAGTCCAGTGTTAGAACAATTAAGCTCACGGAAAACAAACACTACACTTACTTAGAAAGGCTAAAACAGACTATAACACAAGAAAGCTTACTAGTGAAGATTTTGTGGATTCACAAAGAGTTATTTCACATGCAAACGGTAAGCCATTCACCTCAAAATAACTTAATATAAAATATAAAAGGACGATTCGTAACTGGGATTGGAAGATATTCGCTTGCACGATTTGCAACATGCCGGAATAACATTACAGTCAGTACCAGAGCCGGGAATAGTAGTATTAAAATTACGGGCGATATTTATTGACATTGTACTAGAAAAATGGAAGATGAAACAATATTATTGAAAAGGTATTTTGATTCAGCAGCGAATCAATAGAGTAATATGAGGTAGTGGTCGATATACACTACCTCATATATCTTTTTATTGCAGAGATTAAAATCCTAATGTTTGATATGGAAATATAATACAAATATTCTAAAAATCATTTAAGAAAGTATAAATAATAGATAATGTAGTTATTTGTGGTTTTTATTGTAAGATATACATATATGGTATATAATGTCAATAAGTCGCTAATAGTGAGGATTGGCTTATTAACCAAAAATATATGCATACTAATAATTTGATAAGTTTGTTATTATGTATACGGGGGAATAGTATCATGGATAATGTATATCAATTATTACCTTATGATTTATCGGGTTCAAGATCAAAAAATCGTTTCCGATTAGAATTGTTGTGGGGATTGGAAAAGATTTATGATATTTATAAATCAGGTAAAGATTTTTGTATGGTTTTTGACTATGTTTGTGATATTGAATTGCATTTGGAGGACAGTTATGAGTTTTACCAATTAAAGACCAGCAATGGAGCTAAACCTTTTAGTATTTCGCATATACTTAAGCTGGATGATGCAGGAAAATCAATATTTGGTAAAGTTTATTTATTAAAGCATATATTGGATAAAGCTGGTATGAATAATTGTAAAATTGCCATAGTAGTTAATTCTCCGTTAAGGGCAAAAAATAAAACATATGCTGACATAGAAGAGTTAAAATTTGTAGACTTAGATAAAGAAATAAAAAATATTATAAATGAATCAATTAAGAAAGAATTGGTATGTAGTGAAGATATTAATTTAAGTAATGTTTATTATTTTCATTCCGCAATGGATTTAGTAAATCCACAGGATAGTCTAATAGGAAAAACGGTTCAATTTTTCATAGATATTTCAGGAGAGGAACCTAAGAAAGTTAAATCTCTATTTCGTGTCTTACAAGATACAATTACTATAAAAGCTACTTATGAAAAACAATGTAATTCAAATAAAGATTTATTTGAGAAAAAGGGATTATCGAAAGCAGAATTTGACAAAATCATTAGAACTTACATTGACATAGCTGATGATGCGGTACCACATGCAAAGAAAATAATAGATGATTATTATATTGAATTTAGCGATAGAGTTTATATGAAAAATGCATTAACAAAAGTAGTTCAAGAATTGGTGGTTAATAAAAGACTTCAAATTAAGCAAGAGGAAATAGTTAAATATATAGGAGCTAATTTACAGGAATTTAATAAGACAATTTCTGAGAATCTGAGTGCTTTGATGAAAATATTTTCGTCAACTTTCCCATTGGAATATTCATTTTATGAAAAGCAAGCACTTATTATTTTAATATTAGCAAAGTTTGAGGAGGGTATATATGAAGCAGTTGTTAATTCATGATTTATATATTTTTTCAATACGTGAAAAAAAAGCTAAACATGTACCTTTTACTCAAGGAAGAAATATAATTACGTCTAATAAAGAGACTGGTACGAAAAAGGGTAAGTCTGTAGTATTAAAGAGCATATATCATACATTAGGAGCAGATTGCTTTTTTGAAGATCGTTGGAATGAAAATGATAAAGTTTTTATTTTAGACTTTTCGGTAGAAAATACAGATTATAGGATTTTCCGGCATCAAAAATTATTCAAAATATTCTTTATTCAGAATAGTAAAGAAATTTATAGAACAGTACATAGATCAGAATTGGCAGAGTTCTTAAAGGGAATATATGGGTTCGCCGTAGAGCTACCAAACAAAGAGGATGATGTTTTAGAAATAACGCCACCTGCATTTAATTATTTATTAAATTTTATTGATCAAGATAAAATTAATGGTAGTTATTTTACATCATTTAAATCATTAACTCAATACTCAGATTTTAAAGACAAAGTACTATATTATCATTTTAACGTTTATAATGCTGAGTATTATAATTTAATAAAAGAAATTGAGAAAATAACGCTTACACTTAATGAACTTAAAAATGATAGTGATATAAATCAGAAAATGTTGACCAAAATTAATAAGTCATTAAATAATGCAGATTATTCCATCAGCTTGGATAGTTTACGTAAAGAAATTGAAGATACAAAAGATGAATATACTGGCATTGTAACAAAACTAAGTAAATCAAAAAAATCACTTATAGACCTTAGGAATAAAAAAGAAGAAATTGAAATTAATATTAGAGAGTTAAAATTATTTAATAATGATGTAGAGAAAGATATCAAAAAGATAGTTAAGCATGAATGTCCTGTGTGCCATAATTATATTGAGGATCAGATGGAAGAAAGAATAAAAAAATATAATACAGTAGAGGACTTAATGTATCTAAAAGTTGAATTAGAAGCAGCTTTAAATGAGATCGAACATAAAATCAATAGAGAAGAAGAAAAATATAAAGCATATTTGGAAACAATGGAGGAATATGAGAAAAAATTAAAGATCAATACACAAGAAATAGATGATATATTAAAATTTAAGGGATTTATCGAAATAAGAGAAACTATCATTAAGGATTTGGGGAATATAACTGCTGAATTATCAGAAAATAAGGGCATATTAAATAGTCTTAAAAAGAAGAAAGATGCTTATGATAATTCAAAAAAATCAATTAATGAAAAGTATTATGAATGGATGTTACAAGATAAAACTAGATTTGGACTTGAAGAAATTGCTGATAATAAATTGGAAGATATAAACAACATCATTACTGCTGGTGGTAGTAATAGACCAATTGCAACTGCCATCTGGTATATGAACTTATTAAAGCTTAGAAAGCACTTTAATCCCGACGCTATTCGTTTTCCAATAGTTCTTGATAGTCCCAATAATGTGGAAACTGACGATGAAAAAAGACAACAGCTGCTAGACTATATTTTTGAAAAATGTGATAATAGTGAGCAACTTATTGTTTCGACACTGGGATTTGAGACAAATGATTTTCCAGGTGTTTCTTTTAATAATATTATTGAGCTAACAAATGATAAATACCATTTATTAACCGATGAAGAGTACCAAAAGCACATAAATCTATTTATTGAAGTAATGCAGGATGAGTGATATCAAGCCATATATAGTATGCTTTGTGTAATTGTTATCTTATGAAACCCTACTTACCTTCAGAAAGAAATTTAATTATATAACTTTACTATTTTACATGTTTTTGAGATGGTAGTAAATCAAGGCTAAGTGATTATTATCGTATACAACCATTATAAGCAGGTTATAAGGATATAATGGTTGTATACGGGATCCTGTCGGTCATCTTGTTGGTCATGAAGCATTTAAAGGTTTTACCATGACATCTCCTGTCAAGGACTTTCTAACTAGGTCAGGGCTGTTGTCTAAGAAGGTGACAGAAAAATCCCGCGAAGCTTACGCGTTTTTTAATTCGGAAAGAATAAAAAATTGATATCATTGACTAGACTTCTCACATTTCGATTACAACTTCATATATTTTTATGAGGTGATTATTTTGGAATGTGAGCTTGTTATCTTAATTTCAACAATAGCCTGTGCAATATCAAAATGTAGCACAGATGACGAAATTTCACTTTTGTCAGTTATATTTTCTCAGCTTGGCGATACCTTGTCTACGATTATTACGAAAAGAGAGATTGACGAAAAACGTAATAATAATGACAAGACAATTGATTCTAGCTGTAACAAAACAGATAGTGATAATAATTTAAATAAATAATTCATACACAGCACTTCAGCCCAGGATAGCGAGTTCTCTGCTCGGGACTGAGTGCTTTTTTATGATGACAGGCCAAAATAAAGTGATATAATGATAAGTAGCAAATAAATAATTTAAAACTTCACTTATTATATCGGAGATATCATCATGTATGACAAAATAACGAAAAAAGATGTGGAACGAATGCAGGAGGAAATCGAGCACCGTAAGCTTGTTATCCGTAAGGAAGCGATAAAGGACGTTCAGGAAGCAAGAGCGCATGGTGACTTGAGTGAGAATTTTGAATATAAGGCAGCAAAACAATTCAAAAACCAGAATGAAAGCCGTATAAGATATTTAGAGAGAATGATAAAGACAGCGAAGATCATTTCTGAGGATTCTAATGAGGATGAAGTGGGTCTGAACGACAGAGTGACCTTCTATATTCCTGATGATAATGAGGAGGAGACACTTAAGATTGTTACTACCGTCAGAGCGAACGCGACAAAGGGAAGGATCAGTATCGATTCTCCTCTGGGAAATGCGATGCTGCATCATAAGGTGAACGACAGGGTGAATGTAAGAGTAAACGATAATTATTCGTATGATGTGATCATCCGTAAGATCGAGAAATTAGAGGATGATGGGGCAGATGAGATGCGAAAATATTAAATAAATATATTTTTATACGTTTAAGGAGCTGCTTATGAAAAACAAAATTGCAAAAATGCGCCCGGAGATACTGATGTTCCTCATCCTGATTTCCGCAGTGGCGCTGGGTAACGGTCTGAGTGATGCCGTATACTCGAATTATTTCAAAGAGGTGTACCAGGTAACAGCCTTCCAACGTGGTTTTATCGAGTTTCCCAGAGAGCTGCCCGGACTGTTATGTGCGTTCATAATCGGACTAATCGGCTTTCTAGGTGATATAAGAATGGCGTTGATTGCGCAGATCCTTGCTGCGGTGGGTGTGACCCTGCTAGGTTTGTTTACACCATCCTTCGGTATTATGCTGGTCTTTTTATTTATCAATTCTATGGGAATGCATCTGTTCATGCCTCTTTCTGACGCCATCGGAATGTCCTTGTCAGAGCCGGACCAGATTGGAAAGCGTATGGGGCAGTTCTCCAGCGTCAAAGCAGTTTTTAGCTTGATTGCAGCTCTTCTGGTATTCTTCGGCTTCCGTATGGGTGTATTCTCCTTTGAGACAAAGATAAAATGGGTCTTCCT
Organism: Bacillota bacterium; assembly: GCA_023415475.1. Lineage (GTDB taxonomy): Bacteria > Bacillota > Clostridia > Lachnospirales > Lachnospiraceae > Mobilitalea. The sequence continues at coordinate 8,722 of JAEZKL010000004.1, forward strand.
ATTATCAGCAGCAGCCTTTGTAATAGCAATTATTATGGCCTTCCTTATGATAATGAAGCTGAAGCCAAAGAAGGTGGCACCGCGCAGAACGAAGCTGGTTCTTCGTAAGCAGTATAAATATTATTATCTTCTTACCATATTAAAAGGAGTCCAGAAGCAGATTGCCTTTGTCTACGGAACCTGGGTGATCGTAGATCTTTTACTTAAAAAAGCGGATACAATGGCGCTTCTGACAATCATCGTGACCTTTATCTCGATCTTTTTCTTAAGCCAACTGGGTAGATGGATGGATCGCTTCGGGATCAAGAAAATGATGTATCTGGATGCTCTCACTTTTATTATCATTTACATAATCTATGGATTTGTGGTATGGGGTATTGTAGAAGGTGTGCTTCCGGATCATGGCTGGTCCGTCTTGTTCATCTATTTGCTCTATATCTCTGATCGTCTGTCGATGCAGATTGGAATGGTGAATTCGATTTATCTGAAATCAATTGCCATTGATCCGGAGGAAGTAACCTCGACATTGTCTACCGGAATTAGCTTAGACCATTTTGTATCGATTACCGCAGCTCTAGCAGGCGGTGCTATTTGGGCGACCTGGGGAAGTCAGTGGGTATTCTTCCTTGCAGCAGCCTTTTCCCTGGGTAATCTCTATGTAGCAATTAAGGTTCAGCCGGAGAAGGAGCAGGAGGAAGCAAGATTACAGAGGGAGCTTTTAAAAAAAGACGTATAATCTGAAATTTTAAGTCAATCCTATCCTTGAATGTGCATGTATGGCACATATCTTCCTTACCATAGATCATACAAGGAGGTTGCTTACGATTAAACATAGAAATCTATCGAATGGATATTTTCAAGGCTGGTATTTTAAGAATCAGAGTACAATGGACACTATATCCTTCATACCTGCCTATCATTGGAACGAACATGGTATACCCTTGGCCTCCATTCAGGTAATCACGCCAAAGGAGGCTCACCAGATTTTCTATCCTTATGAGGATTTTCGTGTCTCCAGGGAGAAGCTTGCAATCCGTGTCGGAGAGAATCTCTTTACCTCACAGGGGATTCGATTGAATATACTGACCGAGAAGCTAACGATAACCGGTAAGCTGAAGTATTTCGCCTTGACACCACCAGTACACGATATCATGGGGCCTTTCCGGTACCTTCCTTGGATGCCTTGTCAGCATAACATCTATAGCCTGACACATGGAGTCGAAGGAGAGCTTATGATAAATGGGAAACGGATCTGCTTTAAGCGTGGACAGGGCTATATCGAGGGTGATCAGGGTAACAGCTTTCCCAGCGACTATCTATGGACCCAGTGCAGCTGGAAGGAGGAGGATACCAATTCTCTGATGCTGTCTGTCGCTGATCTACAGCTGGGTGCAATCTCCTTTACCGGGTGCATCGGTATCATTTATTACAAAGGGAGGGAATACCGCTTTGCTACTTACCTTGGAGTGAAAATTAAGAAAATTAGTCCGGATGAGCTGTGGGTCCAACAGGGCAAGTGTGAGCTACATGTGAAAATACTGGATCGAGCAGAGAATTTTCTTCTGGCACCGGTTAAAGGAAATATGGTACGTAAGGTATATGAAAGTGTAAATAGTAAGATACAATATCGCTTTACCGTAGATGGCAGGGTAATCTTTGACTTTGTTGGAAAGGGTTGTTTTGAACGGGGAGTATAGCAACAAAAAGAGATTAATAAATCAGCAGAATAAGCCCATGAAGTAAGGAAAGCTTTAATTCATGGGTGTTTCAATTATGATGAATAAGGGCAAGCTTGCTTGCAGATATGCGAGTGCGCACATGCGAATAATGCCTGCAAGCAGGAGTGGAGAAACTCGCATAGTGTTTTTCTTTCGGTTGACTGTTATTTTAATATTAGGTAAGATAAAATAAAAATATAGAAATACATTCTAAGGGGAAGAAAGATGCCGGAGCATTCGTATAAAATCGCAGGAGTGATATCTGCAGCAAGGAAATTAATAAGGAGCAAACAAACCGATTCGTTACTGCAGATCGGATCTATTTCTGCGATTAAGAGAATTGTTCTGACCTTTCAGGTGGCGGGAATCGATCCTGTTGTCGTTATCACCGGCTATGATTCGGATGTAATCGAGCGGGAATTAAGTGATCATGGAGTGATCTTTCTACATAAGGATAATTATGAGCAGTGTCAATTATTCCAGCTGGCGAAGCTGGGTATGGAGTATCTTCAGGGTAAATGCGATAGGCTTATGTTTACTCCGGTTGATATCCCCCTATTCAGCCCGGACACTCTAAGAAAAATGATAGCCTGCGAGGAGAGTGCGGTATCACCCTCCTATCAGCAAGAAATAGGTCATCCGACTCTGATCTCAGCAGATATTATTCCGATGCTTCTTAACTATCAGGGAGAAGGCGGAATGCCGGGAGCCTTGGAGGAATATAAGATAGTAAGGCGGATTCTTGAGGTTGAGGATGAAGGTATTATTGAAGATACGGATCAGCTGGAATACAAGTCAGATTTAATCCGTAAACATAATAGTGATATCTTCCATCCCTTCCTTCGATTAAGCCTGGAACAAGAGAATCTTTTTTTCGATGCTAAGACAAAGCTGCTATTAACACTGATACAGGAAACGAACTCGGTGAAAAGTGCCTGTAAAGCCATGGCGCTCTCCTACAGCAAGGCATGGAATATGCTAAATGCGCTGGAGGAAGCAGTTCAATATAAGGTAATTACAAGACAGCAGGGCGGAAGCCGTGGCGGTAAGACGGAACTGACAGCAAAGGGAGCATGTCTTTTGCAAAGTTATGAGTTGCTTGAGAAGCGGGTAAAGGAATATACAAGAGAAGAGTTTCGCAAGATTTTTTTAGAGGCTGGTAAGTAAGCGAGTTGTTTTATTAAACAATTTGAAACCTGACCAATATCATCATAAAATAGAATAAAGAAACAAGATTGATGGCAGGAGGGTCTGCTGCTTACTTAAGAGCTTACCGGTCAGTATTAAGAGCAGTGTGAAGGGCCTTAGCTAACGATATTAAAAATATAAATTTCCTGGGATAGGTGATTGCTTATACCAGGATTTTATTCATAATAACTTATAAGTGTAAAAATTGCTTTACTTTCTCACTAATGATACAAGACATTCTTTCTATTACTCAAGATAGATAATTAAATATATTACTTATGGGAGGTGGAGCCTGATGGATGAGGAGATTGTTTTTTGTAAAGGGGGCGGTTGTACCGCTAAATTGGGTCCGGGTATGCTGGCATCGGTTCTAGAGAAATTACCGAAGGGGAAGGATCCAAATCTTCTGGTCGGTTTTGATAGCTCGGACGATGCATCCGTCTATAAGCTGACAGAGGAGCTGGCAATGGTTCAGACACTGGATTTTTTCCCTCCGATGGTAGAAGACCCTTATACCTTTGGACAGATCGCAGCGGCGAACGCCCTTTCCGATATTTATGCGATGGGAGGCGTGGTTAAGACAGCGCTCAACATTGTATGTTTTCCCGAGAAGATGGATTTGAATATCCTTGGGAAGATTCTTCAGGGTGGCAATGATAAGGTGAATGAAGCCGGAGGTATATTGACCGGGGGGCATTCTATCGTTGATACAGATGTAAAGTATGGTTTATCGGTAACCGGTATCATCCATCCGGATAAGGTGTATAAGAACAATGCCTGCGAAGAGGGAGACGCGTTGGTGCTTACCAAGCCGCTTGGAGTAGGCATCGTATGTACAGCAGAGCGTATGAAGGAATGCGAGAAGTCAGCCCTTGATCTGGCAATACGTTCTATGACTACCTTGAATAAATATGCTGCAGAGCTTCTACCTAAGTATGAAGTCCATGCCTGTACCGATGTGACAGGCTTTGGATTTCTGGGTCATCTGAACGAGATGCTGGGAGAAGAGTTAGGAGCCGAAATTGATAGCCTTAAGGTACCCCATATTAAGGAAGCGGTTCATTATGCCAATGAATTCTTTATTACCGCCGCCGGACAAAGAAACCGTAATCATGTCGGAGACAGAGTGGAATTTGTTAAGATCCCCTTTGCAATGGAGGAAATCCTGTTCGATCCCCAGACCTCCGGAGGCTTACTGGTAAGCCTTCCGCCGAGGGAAGCTGGAGAGTTTATGGTAGAACTGGAAAAGCTGGGTCTGCCCTGCGGTATGGTGGGACGGGTAAGCCGTAAGCATGGTAATAAGATTATAATAAGATAATTGTAATAATTGTATTAATAAAGATCATTACTATGGATCATTTACGTTAAAGGAGATTATAACCATGAGACAGACACTTAATTTCATAGGGAAAGCATGTCCCATACCGGTTGTTGAGACAAAAAAGGCATTGAACGGTTTAAAGCCTGAGGATGTCCTTGAGGTATTGGTGGATAACAACGTAGCGGTGCAGAATCTTAGTAAATTGGCTACTCAGAAGAAGCTTACAATTGATACAGAGAAGAAAGAAGAGAAGCTTTATCAAGTTACATTAACCGTAACTGCCGCAACCCAAGTCAATGGAACACTGACGGATCCGGCTGGCTGTAATCCGAACACAGAAGTAGGACCTACCATTGTCGTTCTTTCCTCTGATAAGATGGGAGAGGGTGATGAGAAGCTAGGACATATCCTAATGAAGGGATTTATCTATGCACTTACTGAGCTTGAGGTACTGCCGGAGACGGTCCTTATGTATAATAATGGAGTAAAGTTGGCGGCAGAGGGGTCAGAATCATTGGCCGATCTGAAGCTTTTAGAATCCCAGGGAGTAGAGATATTGTCCTGCGGTACCTGTCTCAATCATTATCAGCTGACGGAGAAGCTGGGTGTCGGCTCGATTACAAATATGTATACCATCGTTGAGAAATTATCACAAGCCGGAAAGGTTATAAAGCCATGAGAGATGATAAATTAATTCTCGTCAGAGGGGCAGGGGATATTGCCACAGGAACGATTCAGAAGCTCGTTCGGGCAGGATTTTTGGTATTAGCTACTGAGACAGACAGACCCTCTGCAATCCGCAGGCAGGTAGCGCTGAGCGAAGCAGTATATGAAGGAAGCTTTACCGTTGAAGACATTACGGCAGTTCGAGTAGAATCAATGGAAGAAGCCTATGAGGTAATGAACTCCGGACAGGTTGCGATTATAGTAGATCCAACCTGCAAGCTCCTTTCCGAACTGCAGCCCCTTGCTGTGATTGATGCAATCCTGGCTAAGAAGAATCTTGGAACGAAAAGAGAGATGGCTCCGATTACGATAGCCTTAGGACCCGGCTTTATCGCAGGCGAGGATGTCGATGTTGTGATTGAGACCATGAGGGGACATAATCTGGGAAGGCTTATTTTCCAAGGCTCGGCTTTACCCAATACCGGAGTTCCGGGAATCATTGAAGGAATGGGGAAAGAGAGAGTGATTCATGCACCTGTTGCCGGAAAGCTTCACAATAGAGCAGCAATCAGTGACATAATAGAAAAAGGTCAAATTATTGCAGATATTGATGGTCATCCGGTTCCTGCGTCGATGGATGGCATACTCAGGGGATTGATACGAGACGGTTTTCAGGTACCTCTTGGTTTTAAGATAGCGGACATTGATCCGAGATTTTCTGAGAAAGAGAATTGCTTTAGTATATCGGATAAAGCAAGATGCATCGGAGGAGCTGTCCTGGAGGCGATCCTCCTTCTCAGAAAGACGATGCAATTAATTCATTAATCGGAGGCGTAATATGATCTATCTTGATAATGCGGCAACTTCCTTTCATAAACCGAAGGCGGTAGCGGAAGCTGTCTATCAGGCTTTACAGGGAATGGGTAATAGTGGTCGCGGAGTCTATGAGGCTTCCCTAGAGGCAGGACGGGTTATGCTGCAGACCAGAATAGAAATAGCACAGCTGTTTCAGGTAGGGGATCCCTCCAGGGTAGTATTCACCTCCAATGCAACAGAAAGCCTAAACCTTGCGTTAAGAGGTCTGTTGCAACCGGGAGATCATTGTATCACGACAGCGATGGAGCATAACAGCGTACTTCGACCGCTCTATCTTATGGAAGGACAGGGAGTGGAGCTTACGATCCTTCCTCTTACGAAGAAGGGAGGCATCGATGTCCTCCGGTTGGAGTCAGCGATCCAGGAGAATACGAAAGCCGTTGTGATTACCCATGCTTCCAATGTCACGGGTAATGTGAATGATATTAGGAGTATTGGTGAGCTTTGTGACAAGCATAGGCTGTTATTTATTCTGGATGCCTCCCAAAGTGCAGGAATTCTTCCCATTGATATGCTTAAGCAGAGAGTGTCCGCCCTTTGTTGCTCCGGACATAAGGGACTGATGGGGCCTCAGGGAATCGGAATTCTCGCATTAGGAGAAGCAGTGATGCCGACCGCACTGAAGGTGGGAGGGACCGGTGTCAGTAGCTTTTCTCATGGTATGCCGGAGGGGCTTCCGGAAGCGTTGGAGGCCGGAACGCAGAATATCCATGGCATAGCCGGACTGTATGCAGCCTGTCGGTACATCAGGGATTATGGCAGGGAGAACATCTATCAGAAGGCGAACAGTCTTGCAGAGCTTTTTTATACTGAAGTAAGGCAGATCCCTGGTGTAAAAGTATACGGAGATCCGGAGGCCGGACTGCGGGTACCGGTCATAGCCTTGAATATATCAGATATTTCTTCCGGTGAGGTTACTGATGAACTCTATCAGAGATTTGGTATCGCAACCAGATCCGGTGCTCATTGTGCACCCTTGCTCCATGAGGCTTTCCATACGGAGGAACAGGGAATGGTACGATTTAGCTTCTCCCACTTTAATACAGAAGAAGAGATTAGAGCTGCAATCGCAGCAATTACGAGCTTAGCGGAGGAATATCGATGAGACCGAAGGAGCTGCAATGCATTATAACCTTTCATACGACAACAGAAGCAATGCTTTTTGAGCAGGCGGCGAAGGCAGCAGGCTTTCAGGGACGCATCATACCTGTTCCGAGAGAGATAACGGCCGGCTGTGGATTATCCTGGAAGGATAACGTTCATGCAAAAGGGGACTTAGAACAGCTTCTTAAGAAGCAGAAGCTGAGCTTTGCTAATATTTACACGTTCATGATATGATAAAGCGTAGTGAGCAAACTGCAAGCTTGCTTGTAAGTTCGCGATCGGAGCAAGAGATCATGAACAAGCTTCACGTTCATGGTATGATAAAGCGTAGTGAGTAAACTGCAAGCTTGCTTGTAAGTTCGCGATCGGAGCAAGAGATCATGAACAAGCTTCACGTTCATGATATAGATAGATAATCATAGGAGAGCATATGAGAGCTTGGTATCAGAATAACAGCATATGGCAGGAGACGACTTCCTTAACGGAAGCGCTGGGCTTATGCGACTTTACCAAGGGAAGTATTGCGGTTATCGGAGCAGGAGGAAAGACCTCTGCAATCTTTCGGCTGGCAAAGGAATTTGCCGCCAGAGATTTAAGGGTTGTCATAACCACCACGACCCGCATGTTTCGCAAACCCGGTTCTTTGGCAACAACGGCAGAAGAGGTAAGTGAGCTTCTGGAGCATCAATCCGTAGTGATTGCAGGGCGTCCGGCCGAGGAAGGAAAGATCGCCGGGTTAGAAGAAGAGCAGGCGAGAGTGCTAACACGGATCGCGGATATTATTCTGGTAGAGGCGGATGGATCAAAGCGCTTCCCCCTTAAGGTACCGGCATCCCATGAACCTGTGATACCAAGTAGTACAGACAGGCTTATTCTCGTAGCCGGGCTATCCGGAATCGGAGCCAAGCTTTCACAGGGCTGCCACCGTGCTGAGCTTGCCAAGGAATTAATAGGGGTGTCCTCGGAGCATATCATCGCAGCAGAGGATATTGCTAGGATGCTTAAAAAGGGGTATCTGGAGCAATCGTTGACCGGTGGATATCAGGTATCGGTCCTTCTAAATCAAGCCGATCATTCCAGGCTTCGTAAGGCGGGAGAAGACATTGCGGATTTACTTTCACCCTTTTCCTGTGTCATAACAAAGCTAAAATAGGAATATATTTCAAACCGAATATATATTACATCAGCAAATGACTGGAGGAAGCAATGAAGAATTATATAATGAAGTTAAATCATTATCTTACAGAAAAAGGAAGCATAAAGACCTGCGTAGCCTTAAGCGGAGAATTAATGGGAAAGCATCTGATTTGGGAGGAAGATCATATCATAAGCAGTGGAGAAGAGGATGCCCAGAGATGGAAGGAGCTTCTTCCCGGTCTTGAGGCTGCTATGCCCTCTTCCATTGCAGAGCTAGGCGGAAATCAGTATTATGTAGAGCTGCTTACCAGTGCCCCGAAGCTTATTATCTTCGGAGGCGGTCATATCTCAGTGCCCATGGCACAGCTTGGAAAGCTGCTTGGTTTTGAAGTGACCGTAATTGATGACCGTCCCGAATTCGTGACCAGAGAGCGGTTTAAGGATGCAGACAGATTGATTTGCAGTGATTATGATCTGGCTTTTAATGAGCTGAAGGAGTATAAGAATAGTTATTATGTAGTAGTAACACCGGGCCATAAGAAGGACCTGCAAAGTGTCAGGAATATATTGAATCGAAGCTATGCCTATGTCGGAATGATTGGCAGCAGGACGAAGGTAGCCAAGGTGCAGAAAGCCTTACGTGAGGAGGGCTATTCCGATGAGAAACGAAAGGAGCTTCATGCACCGATCGGTCTTCCTATCGGAGGACAGACTCCGGCGGAGATAGCGGTAAGTATCGCTGCTGAGATTATTAAGGAGCGAAACGAAATTCCTACCAGTGTGATCGAGGAAGAGGTTTTAAACAGTATTTTGCGGGATACAGCACCTATGATTCAAGCAATGATTGTTGATAAAAAAGGCTCCTCACCGCGAGGAAACGGAAGCAGGATGCTGGTGAAGGAGGATGGCTCCATACGCGGAACCATCGGAGGAGGATCGGTGGAGTATGCTGCGATTTGTAAGAGCCAGGCTATGCTGGCTGCTGGCGAGGACTTTGCAGTAGAAGAATATATCCTGTCCGATGCGGAGGGAGCTACCCTCGGTATGGTGTGCGGGGGTATCATTAAGGTTGTGTTTGAACGGGTTTAGAAATTCTAGGGTTTTGGCAACACAAATGATTGGCATGTTTATAATAGGATAGTAGCAGGAATGCAGCAGGATGGAGGTTTCAATGGAAAAGGTAAGGGTACAGGACGCTATCGGCATGGTATTATGCCATGATCTTACTGAAATTATCCCGGGAGAGCACAAAGGTGTTGCTTTCAAGAAGGGACACATTATAGAAGAGAAGGATATTGAGAAGCTTCTGGATATCGGAAAGAGGCACATCTATGTCTGGAATCTGGAGGAAGGCTTTGTGCATGAAAATGATGCTGCAGCGCGTATGATAAAGGCTGCCTGTGGTGATGGCCTCTCCTTTTCTGATGTTAAGGAAGGAAAGATTGAATTCAAGGCCGGTGTAAACGGTGTTGTTAAGATTAATAAAGAAGCATTATACCAGGTAAATGCGTTAGGTGACATCTGCTTCGCTACGATTCATGGTAATAAGCAGATAGAAGCCGGAAAGCTGATCGGCGGCTGTCGTGTCATTCCGTTGGTAGTGGAAGAATCTAAACTAATCGAGTTCGAAAACATATGTAAGCATACCGGACCGATAGTAGAGGTTAAGTCCTTTCCCAAGACAAAAATCGGTATCGTTACAACAGGCTCTGAAGTGAAGGAAGGCAGAATAACCGATAAGTTTGGTCCAGTCCTTCGCGATAAGGCAAAGGAGACGAATTCCGAGGTAATCGGTCAGATTTTTACCGGTGATGAGAAGGAAGAAATTGTGAAGGCGATTGAGTACTACATAGAACAGGGTGTAGACCTGATTGAAGTAACAGGCGGTATGAGTGTGGATCCGGATGATATGACACCTTCTGCTATTAAGAGCCTGGGTGGGGAATTCGTTACTTATGGTGCACCGGTGCTTCCCGGAGCCATGTTCTTACTTTCTTATGTGAAAGGGATACCAGTAGTAGGACTTCCGGGATGTGTGATGTATGTGAAACGCTCCATTTTCGATCTGGTGGTGCCCCGTATTCTTACCGGAGAGCGTCTTACACGAGAGGATTTTATACATTTGGCTTATGGCGGACAATGCGTGAACTGCCCGGTATGTACTTATCCGGATTGCGGTTTTGGAGCTTAACTGTGGATACGGAAGGATGTAAAGATATGAAAGAATTAACCCATTTTGATCAAAGCGGAAATGCCATCATGGTGGATGTATCAGAGAAGGAGATCACCAAGCGTACGGCGATTGCCAAGGGAACCATCCGTGTCAGCAGGGAGGTATTTCAGGCGATTAAGGAAGGAACCAGTAAGAAAGGGGATGTTCTTGGTGTTGCCAGAGTGGCCGGGATTATGGGTGCAAAGAAGACTTCTGAGTTGATACCGATGTGTCATATCCTTGCCTTGGAAAAATGCAGCGTAGATTTTGAACTTAAGGAGGATGCACTGGAGGTCGTTGCAACCTGCCTGGTAAAGACCACCGGGAAGACGGGTGTGGAGATGGAGGCACTGACCGGTGTCAATATTGCCTTACTTACAATCTATGATATGTGCAAGGCAATCGATAAGACGATGGTGATAACGGACATCTATCTCTGTGAGAAGTCCGGCGGCAAGAGCGGTGATGTTGTGAATACACCACAGATGCTGCAGGGATAAAGTTGAAAACGTAAATCAGCTACAAACCGGATGGTTTGAGGCCTTGTGATAGGAGATATTCATGGATAATAAGGGAATTGTAAGAGCTGTATGCATCAGTGAAAAGAGAGGCACACAGAAAATTAATATACAGGAAGCAAACTTCATAAAAGACTTCGGGATTGAAAATGATGCCCATGCGGGTAATTGGCACCGACAAGTCAGCTTAATCTCTTATGAGAAGATCGAAGCCTTCAATGCCAGGGGTGCCCAGGTAGAGGACGGCGCTTTCGGTGAGAATCTGATAGTGGAGGGCTTTGATTTTCGTGAGCTGCCTGTAGGTACGAGATTTCAGTGTAATGAGGTTATTCTCGAGCTTACTCAGATCGGTAAGGAATGCCATAGTCATTGCCAGATCTATGATAAGATGGGAGAATGCATCATGCCGAAGGAGGGTGTATTTACCAGAGTGCTTCAGGGTGGTACCATAAAGATAGGAGATGTGATGAGAATTGTTTAGAGTGGGAATTATTACGGCCAGTGACAAAGGAAGCACCGGTGAGCGACAGGATATCAGCGGTGAGAGAATAAGAATCATCGTGGAGGAACATGGCTACGAGGTGAGCTTTTATCAGATCTTGCCCGATGAGAAGGGGATCCTTCAGGAGACGATGAGGCGGCTTTGTGACGAGAATACAGCAGATCTGCTACTGACGACCGGAGGTACAGGCTTCTCTATGAGAGATGTCACACCTGAGGCCACTACTGCGATCGCAGAGAGAATGGTGCCGGGGATTGCCGAAGCGATTCGTGCCTATTCCATGACGATTACAAAGAGAGCCATGCTCAGCCGTGGTGTAGCAGCCATTCGAAAGAGCACTCTGATTATTAATCTGCCCGGTAGTCCTAAGGCAGTTGAAGAAAGTCTGACCTATATCATTGAGGAGATTAAGCATGGCCTTGAGATTCTGAAGGGAGAGGCCGGGGAATGTGCAAGATAACCGTATTGTTCTAACAGAGCAAAAGCTTATGTGGTTGCAGTACAGGAAGGAAAGGCGTATTAATATGCAGGATAAACTAAATCGAAGGATTGATTATATCAGAATTTCATTAACCGATCATTGTAATCTGCGCTGCTGCTATTGTATGCCGGAGGAAACGAAGGATTTTCTGAATCAGGTGGAGCTGATGACCTGTGAGGAGATATTAACCATAACAAAGATTATGGCAAGAAACGGGATCAAGAAAGTGAAGCTAACCGGTGGGGAGCCACTACTCCGCAGGGACCTTGCAAATATCGTCCGTGCGATTCGAAGCATTCCACAGATAGAACAGGTTACCTTGACGACCAATGGGGTTTTACTTAAGGAGCAGATGAAGGAGCTTGTGGAGGCGGGAATTACCTCCATTAATATCAGCCTGGACACCAGAGATCCGGAGACCTTTCGAAAGATTACAAGAAGGGATCTGTATGATCAGGTGTGGGAGGGAATCCGTGAAGTATTAAATTATCCGGAGATAGATTTAAAGATTAATATAGTACCGATCGATAGCAATAAGGAGAATATCCTTAAGATGGCGGAGCTTGCGAGAGAGGATAAGCTTGCTGTAAGATTTATCGAAATGATGCCAATCGGATACGGTGTTAATTATCAGCTTTATAACGAGGAAGCCATCAAGGGAATTCTGGAGGAAGAATACGGAAAGCTGCATCCATTAACAAGAACCATCGGAAACGGTCCGGCAAAATACTACGAGCTGGAAGGCTTTGTAGGAAAGATAGGATTTATCAGCGCAGTCTCACATAAGTTCTGCTCTGACTGTAATCGAATACGTCTTACCTCAGAAGGACTTCTTAAGACCTGTCTGCAGTATGGTGGAAAATTGAATCTGAAGGAGCTGCTGCGTCAGGGTATATCGGAGGATATACTGGAGCAGTTAATCTTAGAGGAAGTATTACAAAAGCCCTGTGGACATCATTTCTATGAGAAGGGGACAGAGAAAGATGAGAAGAAGTTTTTGGGTGCGATTGGTGGCTAGAAGTGGCGAATCCGGAGAGACTCATGAATATAAAAAGGGGAGGAATATGAAATAAAACGATATTTAATTTTATTTTTATGTGGTACACTTTCTATAGGATTGCTGTCCGGCTGTGGTACTAAGAAGGAGGAAAGGGTTGAGCTGCAGGTCTTCATTGCAGCTAGCCTGAATACGGTTATGACGGACCTTGCAAAAGCTTATCAGGAAGATCACCCTAATGTAACGATTGTATATAATGCGGACAGCTCAGGGAAATTATTGACTCAGATTGAAGAAGGCTATGAGTGTGATATCTTCTTCTCTGCAGCACAAAAGCAGATGGATCAGCTGGAGCAGGATGGTCTGGTAGTAGAAGGAACCAGGAAAAATGTTGTGAATAATCAGCTGGTAGTACTTACGAGCAAGGGAAGCAATACGAAGGTAACCGGACTGGAGAACCTGGGAGAGGCTACCAGCCTTGCCTTAGCCGATGGCAGTGTTCCCGCCGGTAAATATACCAGACAAGCCCTGACCAAGCTTGGAATTCTACCGGTGAGTGAGGATGTATCAAAGGTTACGACACTGGAATTATCGGCAGCCCTGGGCGGAATTGAGATTAGTGAGCAGGGCAATGTAAGTAAGGTTTTGATCGCTGTCGTTGAAGGCTCCTGTGAAGCAGGAACTACCTATTATTCCGATACATATGGATATGAGGAAAAGGTAGATGTACTTCAGAAGGTAAGCTATGATCTGACCGGAGATATCATCTATCCGGTTTGTCGTGTTGAGAACAAGGAAGCAACTTCAGATCAGGAAAGGGCAGCAGAGGAGTTCTATCAGTTTATCATTTCGGATACAGCGAAAGAAATCTTCTCGAAGTATTATTTTGATACCGAGGTTGAGTAAAACAAAGTGATATGCTACTTTTATCAAGAACATTAGGAAGGAGGGTGATATATGGAGAAGCTCCTGCTATTTTTAATGGGGTTGGACTGGAGCCCTTTGATCATTTCCTTAAAAACAGGCGTTGTGGCTACCATAATCTCCTTCTTTCTTGGGATTTTTGCTGCAAGAAAAGTACTGAGTGCGGGTTCGAAGGGGAAGGCAATTGCGGATGGCTTCTTAACCCTGACTCTGGTTCTTCCCCCTACCGTTGTCGGCTTTGTACTTCTTTTGGTTTTCAGCCTAAGAAGACCTTTTGGCTCATTCTTGTATGAAACTTTTGATATTAAGGTGGTACAGAGCTGGTTGGGTTGTATTATTGCGGCAACGGTGATAGCATTTCCGCTAATGTATCGGAATGCAAGAGCAGCCTTTGAGCAGGTAGATGTGAGTCTTATCTATGCAGCAAGAACCTTAGGTTTATCGGAGACGAAGGTATTCTGGAAGGTGGTT
>JAEZKL010000074.1 GCA_023415475.1 Bacillota bacterium
CTGCAATAGAGTAATGAGTCCCTTGCCAGTGCTTGCGTAACTTGGATCAAGTCCTGTATGGATAAAGTTATCCTTTAGCTGCTTGACTAAATTAACGCGATCACAAACAAGGACAAAACGAGAGTTCTTGATTTCTTTGTCTGCAATAATTCTTTTAGTAAGCATAACCATGGTTAATGATTTGCCACTGCCCTGAGTGTGCCATATCACACCGCCCCGTCCGTGTTGACCGTCTTCACCCTTAACTCTTCGCATTGTATTTTCAACGCCAAAGTACTGCTGATATCGAGCAATTTTTTTTATATTGTTATCATAGAGAATATAATATCGAATTAGCTTAAGCAACCGTTCCTTGGACAGCAGCGATATTATTGCACGGTCTTGTTCCATGGCCTTATTAGTTACATAACGCTTTAATGCGTCTTCTAGCCAGGATCTATCTTCTTCGTCCCATGAGCAAAAGAACTCTTGTGGCGTTCCAGCCGTTGCATATTTAACTGAGCCCGGATTCATAGCAATAACAAGCTGGGTGAATTTGAACAGCTGCGGAATATAATCATTCTGCCAATTCCGAATATTCTGCTTTACGCCTTCTTCTACATCTACGCTGGATTTTTTGCATTCAATAACAACTAACGGAATGCCGTTAATAAGAATTACAATGTCAGGGCGAGCGTATTTTCCGTTATTACGTTCAACAGAAAACTCATCTGTTACTTGCCATATATTTTTGCTCGGATCATCCCAGTTAATATAGCTCAAATCAAAAGATTGCCTGCCGCCATCAAAAAGTTCTTCCTCACAACTCTTACCGTATAGCAAACTATCATAAATATTCTTACTAGCGGTCATCAAGCCCGTTACGAGAGGAAAATCCAGATCACGAATGGCCGTTTGGACGGCACGCCCTGAAAAGGGTGTCATCTTATCTCGGTATACGTATGATTGAGAAGACAGAAAATTGTTCATGACATCGGGAAATAATACATTAGAGAGCCGTCCGCGTTTTTGCTCAGCCTCGGCTCTCGTAATATACTGATATCCCATTTTAACAAGTAGTTGTATGGCCTGATCTTGCGACTCCGGACGTTCGTTAAATATAGTATGATCGATCATATAGCTACCTCTTCGACTTTAGAATTACACTTTTTATATGCGGGAACCCCATTTGTATAAAGATCATTTACTACAACTTGAAGTAACTGTTTTATTTCGTTATAGGTAGAAAGACAAAACGAACTATCCATAAATTCATTTTCTTTTGCTAATCGAATATGAACGCGATTCCTTAAATCGATAATTTCATTCAGCCTTTCAACTTTTTCAGCGTCAAGTGATAATATGTTGAGTTTTGTCATCTTTGCAATACAATTCTTTACATAGTCTTGTTCATTCTTCGTAATCTGATTTTCACATCGACCTGCTTTTTTGCACTCAAAACAAACCATTCTTATATTTGATGCACACTCGGATATTAAAGCCTCGGTAATAGAAACAACATTTACAATGGCAGTTTTAACAAACATCGTCATTATAGAACCCCATATATTGAACCTATTAAACAAATAGTTATATAAATCCATCAATTGAATGCTATAAGCTATATTCTTTCGTATATTGCTATCGTTGACTATTTCATCAAGGTGATATTGAGTTATAAAACGAGTGGCCAGCCTGATATAGCCGCTAGGTAAAGCTATTCTATCTTCTTTATTTAGGATAACATTTCTTTTGGGTGGTTCAAATCCAGCCTTTTTTATAATTTGCTCATTCTCGCTTAGCAACTTTTCAATTTGCTTATTATTTTGTTTTAACTTCTGAATTAATTGTTTATCTATTCCGCTATCCAATTTTACCCTCCGTCATTCATTTAATGTAACAAATAGACCGCCTATAATAACTATTTTTATTAAACTACATACTCAATTTCTTCAATTCACACTGCTGGCAGATCGTTTTTATATTGAGCCTACCTTGGAACAAGCTGTTATCCACCTGCACTTGTCGGAGTATTTCCTTGTATAGTTCCTCTTTCAAATTTCCTTCGAATAACGGACTAGCTGTAAAGGTCATGGCATCAATAACAGCCTCCGGCAATGCAATGGCAACTCGTTCAAAACCTGGAGTATTATTAAATTCAGCACGTATACGAATCTCTTTTTCGTACGACCAAGCCATATCTTTTACATAACCAGTTAACTCTCTTTCGTGGGAAGCGTACGCAAGAAGCTTATTAACCACGTTGCTCCATCGTAATTCCTCGTTATCAATTTCATTCTTTGTTAAACTATCGGTATTGCAGTAAGCAACGGCTGAAAGGCCAATTTCTTTATCAAATATTTGAACAGCTCTTCCGGTAAGTTCGTAGCCTTTTATGGATACTTCCTTTATTTCAGTAATATCATCAATCCACTTGCGGGCGACTTTAGAGGGTATCGTTATCTTAATGCCCTTCTCCCACGGCTGGGCATACATACTCCACATGCCAATGCTCTCTTTGTCCTCTGTCATAAAACTACTGAAGAAGATATTCTTCCACTTTCGAATGTCCCCGTTTTTATATTCCAATTGATCATTCATGTATTTGGCGTTTCCTAGGTGCCATACTCTATTGCTGAGCATTTTTATCACAATCGGTAATGTCGTATAATGATATATAAAGTTACTGTTCTCCAGCCTTCGTACGGAATCCGATAGATAATCAACAAGGCCAAAAGGCGTAGATATGTCCTGAAAAGCATTTGAATATTTACCTCTTGCAGAGTAGAAGGTGCTATTATCTGGCTCGACGTTGTTTCCGAGGGGTAATACATCCCTTTTTATCATTCCCTTAGACGCAAGCCCCTCAATAATCCCTAATGCTTGGATCTCCTTAATAGCTAGATCCTTTGCGACCTGATGGTGACTCGATTTAGGGTGTTTTTGTAAGTATTCAAATACTCTTCTCTCCATCTTTAATACCTCAGATTAATTTTGTTGGCTATGGAGGGCAGAGCCTGCCCTCCATAGCCAATTCTCTTACTGCTTATCCCTTGGCGGACACGGGTCATTTCCATGGCTATCAGAACGTTGAATCCTTCCGTCCCTACCATGAATAATTAACTCCGTCCTTTGATTCTGGCTGATCCCTCTGCCGATATTTACGGCTTCCGTTTTTGTATCGGTATGAGCACTCGCGCGCTCTCCGCCACTACGCTTAACATCCCAGCCGCCATTCGAATTGGGAACAATATGATGTTCGTCTCTCGGCATTTCAATCACCCCTTATGGCACGATGGACAGCATGTAGCGCAGCCATCTGCATCGCTGTATTTTTCTTTTGCCTTCTTGACAGCCTCGGCACACCCGCTAAAGTATCCAAGATAAGATTTGTGCTGTATCTTAAGCTCTTTAGCATGCTCTTCGGTATGGACTTCGTGATTCCAGTTTGGATTCTTCGTTTGATCGTCGTTGACATAATAATATTGATACATTTTTGACCTCCATAATTGAAATTGTTTTCTTCATGTGTTACGATTCAAAACAGTAATAATTCACAGCTGGAGCTGTTAACCTGTTGGCGCAGGTTAATGGCTCTTTTTCTTTACGCACATATGTATCGTCACCTCCTTCTACTTAAATAATAGCTGTAATTTTCAAAGGGTTAGTTTTTAATCCTCACTATGCCTGATAATAACAACTGCATTAATGCTTTTTTCTTACTTTCTAATTCAAAAAGTTCCTTCTCATCTAGACTAATTTCTCTGTCCGCCACTAAAAAGAAATCTGAAATTGCCTTCTGTTCCGACAATTGCTGTGGTAGAGACACCTCGATAGAATATATTTTTTTTCCTGATACTAGTGGCTGAGCGTTTTTATCAGCATATTTGTTTAAATTAATATTATTAAGGGCATAAGCGAAAAAAGGTTCATGCAATTTTCTTTTTTGTTCTCTGATTACAAGTGCATTATCAGTCACCCAAATAGGGCCTTCTGTGTGATAAACACATCCGCAATTTGCACCAACCCGTCCAATTATAATCTGGGAACCATTCATATTGAATTTTGAACTATATCCGGACACCCCGTTTCCGCCATATACTGGGAATCCCTTGCTAGAAATAAATTCAATGGGTAACGCGTTTCCACTTGATACTTTAATGACTTCTCCTAATTTGGGCCGATCCCATTCTCCTTCAAATCCCGCCAATCTAACCCCGCTGTCCGGGTCAAGAAGGTTCTGCATCAGCCACTTTTTCCGTTTCTTCTTCTCCTCGATAAGCTGTTGTTTTAAGCTGATTACCTTGTCGCAGCGCTTAAGTATATCAGCGATTTTGTTTTGCTCGGCAATAGATGGATAATGCAAAATTAGCTCTCCAAAATCGTCATATCCAATTTGTTTTCCATCTCGAATTCCATAAATCGTAGAATTAAGCCTTTGAATAAAGTCTGTTGTTTTAAAATAGTATTTAAAGAACTCGTAATTTATTGGCAAAATAGGCTTTAACACTGTATATGCCGGGCTCACTAAGCCTTGGTATGCTGAGTATTCTATACCGCCTTGAAAGGAACGTAGACTAATAACAAAGTCGCCCACATCAACTTTTTTATAGCCGCCAATACTTTCTTCTGCATACTTAATGTCTATATCTACTTTACTGCGCGGAATAATACCCCGGTCTTGTGTGGCCGATAGAACTTCGAATTCACCGTTATGCTTTTTGTTTGTTGCACTTTTGAATATCTTGCTTGCCTTTAACCCAGTCCAATCTAGTGGCATTATACCAGCTCTGGTTTTAATATAGTTGTTAGGAACCTCTCCATTGTTAATATCTTCTATACGCATCTTAATCTCGTTATTCATAAATACCCCTAAAAGATAATCCCGAGAATAATCCCGGCTATGCCGATGAGAGAACCAATAGCAAATGATACCCAGCCAAACCTTCTACTGCTTTGAGCGTCTTTCTTATCTTCTTCAGATTCCGATTTAATTTTTTCATATAGTTCCTTTAAGGTGCCATTCTGCTGCTTTAATAATTCATTTTGTGAAACTACGCTTGAAATCTGTTGTTTTAACAATTCTATTTGCTGTTCATTCTGTTCTGCAATTTTTACTGTTGCAATATCACTCTCATATGCTGCATTCATTCGTCGGGTATTATCTTTTGCAATTTCTTGTGCACGACGGAGGTCTTCATTAATTTGTTGTTGCAACTGTTGAAACGGATTTGGATTTATCAAGTCCATTTATAACACACCTTTTCTTTCTGGATATTATAATCCCAACTCTTTCAGAAAATCGGCCATTTGTCCCTCAACTTCGATCAACTCGGCTTTAATACGATCGATATTACCTTGCACTTCCTCGATATCAATCAGTTCCTCTTCTTCGAATGTATCAACATAGCGTGGAATGTTGAGATTATAGTCGTTGCCTTTAATCTCATCATAGCTTGCTACATGTGCAAACTTCTCAACGTCTTGTCGCGCAGTGTAAGCATCAAGAATATCTTTGATATGCTCAAAACCAAGCTTATTCTGGTTCTTATCCTTGATGTACCGGAAATTACCCTCGCTATCCTTGCCCGAAGCATCAATGAAAAGCACATCTTTAGTAGTGCGGTTTTTCTTGAAAACAAGAATACAGGCAGGGATGCTTGTCCCAAAGAACAGGTTCGCAGGCAGCCCAATTACCGCATCCAGCAAGTTCTTTTCTATCACCGTCTGCCGTAAACGCCCCTCAGATGAACCTCTAAATAGAACTCCATGTGGCACAACCGCCGCCATTCTGCCGTTGCTTTTCAGACTGTGAATCATGTGAAGCAAGAATGCCCAGTCACCTTTGCTTGCTGGGGGCACCCCCCAATCAAAACGATGATATTTATCAAGGTTAGCTGTCATGGTGAACTTTTTATTCTTGTCATCGTTTCCATCCAGCTCGCCCCCGGGATTAAAACCCTCGGCCCATTTGTCTTGCGAAAATGGCATGTTGGCTACGATTACATCAAACTGTTTAAGGTTTCCGTCCGAGTCAAGGTGCAAAGGGTTAGAAAGCGAATCGCCCCAGCCGATATTGGCCCCAAGTATCTTATGTATAAAAAGGTTCATACGAGCCATCGACCATGAAGATCCATTCTTCTCCTGCCCATAGATTGCAACCTCGTGGATTCCAGCCTGCTTAGCCGCACGTATAAGGAGCGAAGCTGATCCACATGTCGGATCATATAATTCATCGTTTCTCTGAGGCGCTACCAAACGCGCCATTAATTCAGACACCATAGGCGGCGTAAAAAAGCTTCCTGCTTTCTTGCCGGCCTGTGATGCAAACTCGCCAATCATATACTCATATGCATCGCCTATAACATCTGCAGGGTCTTGTCCAACACCTGTTTCTATATTGGACGGATGCAAGTCGAGCGGTTCAAAATCCTCTAACAGATTCCTGAGTTTCGTAATCTTCTGTTTCGGATTTCCGAGCATAGCCTCGCTATTAAAATTGATGCTACGAAACACGCCACGCAACTCTACGTTGTTATCTTCAATTCCTTGCAGAGCACCGTTTATCAGTTCACCTATTTTTGGATCGTTCCTGTTATCATAAAGATATGTGAATTGATGCTCATCCGCCAGTACAAACGGCAGGTTCTTTTTAGCTCGCTCAAAGCGGACGGGGTTTTCATATTTCTTTTCAAGATCCTTTACATACTCATCATACGTATCGTTCAGATATTTAATAAAGAGCATTGAAAGAACAAAGTCTTTATAATTAGCTGCATCAATTGTCCCCCTAAACGTATCTGCACCTTTCCACAATGCTCTTTTAATATCTTCAATTGTTGTTGCCATACTTACTTGTCCTCCTCATCATCAGATATAATTGTATCTGTCAAACACGAAAACAGCTTATCACTTTCGGATATATAATCTAGTAATAGTTGCTTTCTTTTCTTATTTAATGTCCATAGCATTCCAAGAGCCTTCTGCTTATGAATAGGTATCAACGGTATCATAACATCAGCCAGCTTTTTTGCTGAAATCGCTTTTATTACAGTTGCCGTTCCCGAGATATGCTCAATCTGCGATAGAAAACTCGGTTGTTCAAATAAACATGCGAGGTACTCTGGCAGAACATCGTTGCGTTTAACGCGAATTGCATAGAGATTAGTAGATATGATTGTTGGCTCATTGGCCAATACAATAACAGAAACATTTGGGTTTAGGCGTTTAACCAAGACATCCCCATTTTGAACCAACTGATCAGCTGAGATTTGGTCTTTTTTGAGAATCGTGATCGTATCCTTAAGTTTGCCGCTCTCAGAAAGGTTATTCGGCTGAATATATTGATAAACGAAGCTGTTTTCGGTTTGAGCTTCCTTATCCTCGGTGAAACCCGTTATTATATCGGCAATGTTGATTAGTTTTTGATTGTTAATCATAAGCACCTCCTTCCTTATTGTGGAGTATAACAGATCCTATTGTATTATGTCAATAAATTTATTTGTTGCGCATTAACAAAGAATATTGAGCGCTATTTTATTCTACTATTTAATGATATATGTGAAATAATTATGATATAGGTTAACATATTGGACCCCCTCAAAAACTGTTTAACTTCTTAGGGTAGATAAAAATAAAAATATTTCTAATAAAAATCCGTACACATGCCTCATTTTTTCCTTTCGGTATATAGAGGCATTTTTGCTGTTTGAAAGCCGAAGGGGAAGAGAGATCTAAACTTATTCGGGTAATTTTAAAAAAATCTAGTGAATTCGAAAAATTTTTTCCCGCACTTGCCCCATTTTTTCCTTTCGGTATACAGAAGCAAATTTATTTGAACCTTGAAAATTGAATAACAAAAAGAGCCAATACATTCCCTGCATTGCCGCGAAAATGGTAAGCCAATCCCGCAGATACGCCAAGACCGTAAACAAAGCGCGAGCGAACAATATCATAAGCGGAAACACGAGGGTGATAACCTCCAAGGCGATAAAGAATGCAGAGGGACAATGATACTTCCGTTCAGCCACAGACATCGCAATGGGGGCGGCCTCCGGAGATCCCGGGGGAGGTGAGATTCCTATGAGGCCTGCAATCAGGGCCATTGGCACTTCAAACTATTAGGCAAAGAGAGTATCTGAAACTTCAATTGAAAATGAGCATACAGAATAAAGTTTTAAATTTATCAAAAATGCTTGCATCAAATGGGCTGTTTTTTCCTTTCAGATTATAGAGCGACTTTTATTAATGACACTGAATGAAGGAAATGAACATTGGGGGAAAAGTAAACGAACTGTTAACGGTAAAAGTTTATTGCACCATTTGTGCGTTTTTTTCCTTTCAGATTATAGAGCGAATTTTTTAAAACACTGAAGGTGAGAAAAATGATACGTGAAACTGGAATGTTAACAAACTGTGAAAATTCAAGAAATAACCGGAACACATGGCCCTTTTTTCCTTTCGGTGTATAGAGGGTATTTCTTATTAGCTCTGAGTGAGGAGGATGTGAATTGGAAATGAAATGTGAACAAACTATGAACATTTAAGAAAGAATCCGTACACAAGCCCCTTTTTTTCCTTTCAGTATATAGGAGGAGAATTCGCTCGATGATCTTTGACAACTGAATATAAGCAAGATGAATACATTCTCCGTGTGGCCCGGGGAGGGATAGCCGAATGACAGGTGCGCCAAGACCGCGAAAGCGAGAGCGACAAAAGCCAATGTCTAGATGAACTGTGGCAGGTTCAGGCGAAGACCG
This sequence comes from Bacillota bacterium, assembly GCA_023415475.1. Classification (GTDB taxonomy): domain Bacteria; phylum Bacillota; class Clostridia; order Lachnospirales; family Lachnospiraceae; genus Mobilitalea. The sequence goes on from JAEZKL010000074.1 coordinate 8,739, forward strand.
CACGGATGGATAATGATACTTATGCATAGTCGAGGTTAGGTCCCAGAGTGCATCCCGCTCGTCGAGGGGGTGGTGAAATACCAATGAGGCAAAAGCCGATTGCCGTTCAAAATTGCTTAATTACTTAAAAACTCTCATAGATAAATTAGCTATAGAAATGGAGGGCATCTGTGTTTAGTGACTACCATGAAATTGTTACAGTGAAAGAACTATGTGAAATGTTGAGAATCGGACAGAACAAAGCTTACGAGCTTCTAATAAAACGCGAGATACCCGCGATCAGGATGGGTCGAAAGTATGTCATTGCAAAAGAGCACGTTGTTAAATATATCAGAAAAAAATCATCATAAAACTTCCGGCACCTTTTACAACTATCCAGTGTTGGCTTATTATTGTGTCACAACAAAGGGTAATGATTCAAAAGGTGATTGAAAGGAGCACAAAATGACAGGATCATTACAAAAAACAAAAAGAAGCCAATACTGGTACGCCGTTATCTGTGTGCCGAATCCGAGCACGGGGAAGATAAAGCAAAAGTGGATCAGCACCAAATGCGTTAAAAAGAGAGAGGCCAATGAGGTGCTGCGCGCTCTTCTAAACAAGCATGAGGAATTGGAAAAGCTAGAGAAAGAGCGGGCTGATCAACCCGAGCAAATACTATTCACAGATCATTTGAAAAAATGGCATAAATCCTGTGTTACCGGATTCTTAGAAGAGACAACAACAAGCGGATATGAACAGAACCTTGAAAATCACATCATCCCCTATTTTGAGAAGCTCAATCTTTTTCTGCATGAAGTCAAGCGCGGACATATACAAGAGTTCGTTACAGAAATGCATCAAAACGGACGATTAGACGGGGGCGGCGGGTTGCGCGTGACTTCAATCAAGAAATATGTCGCGAATATCTCAAAAGCGCTTGATCAGGCGGTTATTGACAGGCTCATACCCGAAAATCCTTGCATCTTAATCCGTTACCCAAAGGAGCAGCCCTTTGAGGCAAGGTTCTTGAAGCTTCCTGACCTCAATACGCTGCTTGAAGCCGTACATGATATGGTTATAGAACCTGGAATCATTCTGGCCGTCTACTACGCGCTGCGCCGCGGAGAAATCCTCGGGATTCGCTGGAGCGACATCGATTTTGAGAGAAACATTGTTTATATCAAAAACACGAGAGTGCGCGTGGGAGAGCCTGTTGAAAAAGGCCCGAAAAACAAAGCGAGCCTGGCTCCAATGCCATTAATGCCAAACGTGAAGGATTACCTGTTGACCCTTAAAAAACAGCAAGCTGCGTACGCTAAGGCCTTTGGAAAGCAATATCATCACAACGATTATATCTGTAAATGGCAGGATGGCCGTCCGTTTGAGT
>JAEZKL010000021.1 GCA_023415475.1 Bacillota bacterium
TATCGTAGCTTTATCTGCTCCACAATATAAGAGTGGAAAATAATGGTGGAGTTTACTATTAAACTGAGATATAATATTACTCAATACATATCTTATTTATGACAACTATGAATGGACATACGAATGCATCTTGTGTAAAGGAGTATATGATATCATGGAAAAACAATATTATATTAATGTTATTGCAGAGAATTATTTAAAAAACGTGATTGATGACCCTGATTCAATGAAGGTACATGACAAATTCCTTCACGGTCTTGATCAGAAACAGTTCAAAGAAGGTTTTTTGACCCTACTATCTTTAGTACGTAACCTTTATGGTGATGTTGCACGTGACCCTAGTAGTTTTGGTATGCTGTTAAAAGAAAATATAGACATTAACGCAAAAAATACAGACTATACCAACAGTAATGCAAGCTTTCTTCGAGTACCTAACTTGTTGTTAATTCTAGGGGCAAGAGCAGAGCTTCAGCCTGACATGTCATTAACGATTGATGGAGGAGTTCTTTCATCGGCAGCAAAAGAGTTAAAAATCACAGGTCTACCATTATTACTTTCTAAACTTAGAGAGTATGATTTTGAAATTAACGGTGTGAAAAATACGATTAAAAAGGGAGATATTATTTCTATTTCTTATAGCAATAATCAGGCACTTACTACTGTGTTGAAAGCTATGGCGGACGCATTATTGGAGATGAATAAAGGCGACATAAAGAAGCAAAAGAATTATTTCTATATGATGCATAATGGGATTTTGGAAGGTGAGAAAGTTAAGGAACCAAAGCTAACTGTGAAATCAATTTATCATGCTCTTGACCCTTTGAGGAGTGAAAGTGCTGCTGAATTACATGAATGTGTAGCGGATGTGACGAAACAAGCTGTACGTATGGGAGGCTTTATGCGTAACGACTGGTCTTGCGTTTACACAAATATGAAGAATAAAAAAGTTTTAATGAGTCTTCAAGTCAATCAGGAAAAACTTACTGCTAAGCTGAATCTGCAGCATATCAGTCAATATATGCCGCTGGTAACAGAACAGCCAAATAAGATACAGGAGTCAATCCGTTCAAACGGATGGGACTGCGGACATTGTAACCCAAGTTGCTCTGGTGGATTTTCGTTCGAAATGGATGGAAAAGCATACAACAAATGCCGCTGTGGATCGTTTGTGTTTGAAGATATAACAATAGAAGACGTCCAAAGCTGTAAAAAATTATTAGGTAAGGAGCTTTTATGTGAAAGCTTGTAAGATGAGTTTTGTTAAACGTGCGTTCTTTATCACTATGCACTATGACAGACATGTAGATGGATAAGAGTAGCTAACATGTAGCTAACAATAATATCTAAAACTTTTCAAGGATTCTAATATGAAGAGAGTATAGTCGAATAACAAGGATTAATATGAGCGCAATCTTAGGAAAATCAAGGTTTTCTGGGGATTGCGCTTTTTGTATTGAGTATGAGTAATGAGAGGTAACATAAATGTCTGCAGCGAAAATGGGTAACGACAAGTTATAAGCAGCTTGTATAATTAATATTATGTTCGATTGTAATTATATGGTTGTCATGATATGCTGAGAAAAGGAGTAATCGTGTACAGGGTGTGTTAGCCTCCCGGAAGGGAGGTGGTGCCAATGCATTATGTTACATATTTAAAGAGGCAATGTTGTGTAATACGATTATTAGATTTCGATTGGAGGAGAGGCTATATGAATGAAAAAATAAGATGCTCATGGGCAGGTAATATCCCCATATACATCGACTATCATGACAACGAATGGGGGCGGCCTGTACATGATGATATCAAGCTGTTTGAAATGCTTATTTTGGAGGGTATGCAGGCAGGGCTTACATGGATAACCGTGCTTAATAAGAGAGAAGCCTTCAGAGAGGCCTTCGATAGGTTTGATCCTAATAAGGTAGCCCTTTATGACGATACAAAAATTCAGGAGCTCATGGCAAACGAAAAAATCATAAGAAATCGTCTAAAAATTAATGCAGCTGTGAGCAATGCTAAGGCATTTTTAAGAGTGATAGAAGAATACGGGAGCTTTGATAAATTTATATGGGGATATGTGGATTATGTACCTATTACAGGTCATTGGGAGAAACTCGATAGTGTGCCCGCAAGTACCCCGCTGTCCGATAAGATAAGCAAAGACCTGAAAAAAATGGGCTTTAAGTTTGTTGGTTCGACCATAATATATGCATTCATGCAAGCTACAGGTATGGTTAATGATCATATTACGAAGTGTTTTGTTTATGAGGAAGTATTAAAAGGGTAGCACAGGATAGAAAAAGAAGATGATATCATAGGATGAATGTAGCGGTTGGCGCAATTTAGCTTACGAACAATAAGGGGGATACATATGGGGGTAGTGTTCTTTGCGGTTTTTATGTTTTTGATACTTGTGTTTTGTGGCATTATTTTCATAGTAAGTTTATTAATAAAGAATAAATGTATAAAGAATATATTTAGAATAATTGCACTGCTGATTGTGGGATTACCGGTTTCGTGGATTCTTTTCCTTGCTTTTGCCAATATAGCACCACAGGCTATTGGCATATATCTTATTACCATAAATGTCCTTGGTGTGTTGGGTATTATTTTATATAAAGTATACTTACATGTATTTAAAAAGGATATAAACAAGCATATAAGTAGAACATTGATGTTCTTTTTATATCTTAGCATTTTAAGTGACCCATTTCCCGCATTAATGATTTTACCTGGCATCATTAATAAATAAAGCTAAATTATATATTGATGTAAAGTGATGAATATTTATATTTTCTTATTTCCATACAAATAGAATTAGGAGGGTTTATTAATGAGTCATCGTAAGTTGGTGTTATATATTGCTGCAAGTTTAGATGGGTATATCGCTACGAATGAACACAATTTGGATTGGTTATTGACAGTCGAAGGCGAAGGAGATAATGGTTATGGTACAATTCCCGGAAAACCGAATTTCCCGGGAATTGTGCTCTTTTTATGCGAAGCTGTATACCGACAAAAACTAATTTGTCGGTTGTTATTTATCTCTGATTGCTTCAAGCAGATATTGATACGTATCCTCGATAACATTATCCTCCAGCTTCGTATCAAGAAAATATTCGATCGCCTGCTTTGCCTGAGCGACTAACATCTCAAGACCGGTAACTCCCTTCATTCCAAGCTGCTTTGCCTGCAGGGTAAGCTTTGTCTCCAGAGGATTAAAGATAGCATCGATAACAGCCTCACAACCGGCAAAGGCGGTCAGGTCAATGGGGGCGGCATCGATGTTCGGATACATTCCTTGTGGCGTGGTATTTGCAATAACCTGAGCATCGGTATGATTGGCGTAGCATTCATCGTAGGAGATGGTTGTGTCAGTACTCTGCCTGCTTACAATAAGAACCTGTGAAGCACCTAAGTGCCTGAAGACTGCAGACACGGTATGAGAGGTTCCACCACTTCCCAGGATCAGGCATTTCTTATTCTTAATCAGGATACCGTTGTGCTCCAGCATATATTGAAAACCAAAGAAATCGGTATTGTATCCAATGTAGTGACCGTTGTGATTGACAATAGTATTCACCGCTCCGATTTCCTTTGCTAAGGGATCCAGCTCATCCAGATAGGGAATGACTGCCTGCTTATAAGGAATTGTAACATTAATCGCAGTAAAATCCTTCTTGCTCATAAAGCCTTTGAATTCCTCTCCGGATAAGGGCATCAGATCATAGGTATAATCCGCAATTCTCTCGTGAATTATCTTCGAATAGCTGTGTCCCAGCTTCTCGCCAATCAAGCCGTATCGCATTATAAACACCTCCTCTTCCTTTTCTGTAATATTCTTAGCCTACAAATCATTAATTAATCAGTTTCTGCTTCTTTGTATCAAGGGTAACGTTTCGCATTCATCTTGTTTATCAGAATAATATAGAAGATAAAAATATACAAGATATTTCTTGTGATCTCACTGTAATATTTTTATTCTCCGGAGAATATCTTGTTCTAAACAGTTGGTGGATAAGCCATCGATGGATCAGGATAGGGGGGAGCAGTATGAGCACAAAAGACGAGCTGTTGAAAATATTATCACTGAGGCTTCGAACAATTTTTGGTAAGCTAACCATTGATTATGACAAGCTGCAGGAGATACGTCTTCGTATCAATGCGCCTCTTTTGATTATCTATTGTAATCGGGAATCCTTTATCTCTGAGGAGGCCAAGCTGGTGAATGATCCTGCAAAAGCTGTTATTATCACCAGGAATGAGATTCGGGAGACCATGGAATATATCAGTAATTATTCTCTCTATGCTTTCGAGGAGGAGATAAAGCAGGGGTTTATCACAATCAGCGGAGGGCATCGAATCGGAATTGCAGGTAAGATTATCATTGAAGAGGATGTCATAAAGGGAATGAAGCACATTTCCTTTATCAATGTGCGTCTTGCCCACCAGGTAAAAGGCTGTGCAGACAGAGTACTTCCCTATATCATTAATCAACAGAGTAAAGGGATCTACCATACGTTGATTATATCACCGCCCAGGTGCGGAAAGACAACCTTACTTAGGGATGTCATACGCCAGCTGTCAGATGGAAGTGATCAGTTAGCAGGTATGTCCATCGGAGTGGTCGATGAACGTTCGGAGATCGGTGCCTGCTATATGGGAACTCCTCAGAATGAGCTGGGAATCAGGACGGATATTTTGGACTGTTGCCCGAAGGCAAAAGGAATGCTGATGTTAATAAGGTCCATGTCTCCGCAGATCATTGCAGTAGATGAGCTTGGCTCCAAGGAGGAGCTGGAAGCAATCGATTATGTCATTGGCTGTGGATGCAAGCTGATTGCAACAGTTCACGGAAGCTCCCTAGAGGATATCAAGAATAAGCCTACCTTAGGTGAACTGATCGAGAAAAGACTTTTTGAACGTTATATCATTCTGAGTAACGTTAGCGGAATTGGTCATATTGAGGAAATATATGATATGCAATGGAAGAGGTTGTATTACTCAGATAGGGTGTAGGAGAAAGGAGGACAAACCGCATGAATATCTTAAAAATCATAGGCTGTATCCTGGTGATCGCATCCTCTACGGGCATCGGTTTCTTCTTCAGTGCTGAGATGAAGAACCGCATTGAGGATCTGAAGGAGCTTAGGAAATTAATCGGACTTTTGAAGGGAGATATCCGCTATGCGAATACACCTCTCCCGGAAGCCATCAGTGTTCTGGCAAGGAGGTATAAGGGAAGCTTCTTCTCCTTTTTTCAATATGCCAGTACGAAGCTGCAGGAATTATCCGGACAGACCTTCTCACAGATATGGAAGGCAGCGGTTGAGCAGGAACTGTTAAATACCTCTTTATCAAAGAAGGACAAGGCACAGCTCATTTCCTTCGGAGAGAATCTGGGGTATCTGGATAAGGATATGCAGATGAATACCTTTGAACTGTATTTGTCCCAATTAGAGGATGAGCTTACAGAGCTGTCCAAGACAGTGAAGGAAAGAGCCTACCTATACAATAGCCTAGGTATTATGGCAGGAGTTTTCATCTCCATCATAATGATCTGATAGGATTATTACCGAAGCAAGATTTACACTAAATATCAGGTATATTTCTTTCATAACATAGTAACAGTTCAGCCATAAGCCCGATTTCACTTCGCTATATCTCGCTTAGGCAGAACGCCCGACAAATTTCAACACGATATTCAAACGAAGAAAAGCGTCCGCCTGAATATCATGTATAAAATATGCCTGGCTTAACTGTTACAAAAAATAAGAGATTGCGCTCAGCGCCTTAATGGAGAAACCTATGGATATCTATTTAATATTAAGAATTGCACTGGTCGGGATACTAGTGTCCGTATTAAACCAAATATTGAAGCAATCAAACCGGGATGACTTGGCTTTCCTTACCAGTCTGGCAGGGCTTGTTCTGGTTCTTATGTGGCTGTTACCTCATATAACGGAATTGTTTATAACGATACAGCAGCTTTTTAATATTGTGTAGCTGTGACAGGGATGTGTGCAGGTCTGCACAGCCAAAGTGTGAAGGACACACCTGGCATGACGTTGGCAGATTGTGAGAAAGGCATGGTATTAAAATGATAAGAATTGCAGTTGTTGGACTTGCTGCCATCGTTCTGGCAATCATCTTTAAAAAAGGTAAGGAGGAATATTCTCTTTATATCAGTATCGGGGCTTGTGTTCTCATCATAATATGGGGAATCAGTAAGCTGGAGGTGATCTTCGATTCCATTGACCAGCTGCAGGGGTATATCCGGATGAATAAGTCTTACGTCACAATACTGATTAAGATCATAGGAATTACCTATGTGACAGAGATAGCATCCTCTCTCTGTAAGGATACCGGGTATTCAGCAATTGCCGAACAGATCGAGCTGGTAGGAAAACTGACAATTCTGGCGATCAGTATGCCGATTATGCTGGCTATTCTAGATACCATAGATAATCTGTTAACAGCCTAATTAAGGAAATGAGGTGCTTTGGATGATTAGCGATTTTAGAAAGAACAGAAGAGGCCGAAGGATACCAGCCCTTATTTTCTTGGTAATTATCCTATGCTCTTTGAATAAGGGAGTAAATGTGCAGGCATATTCTGATATAGAAGAGGAGAACTCGAATTCAACCGGGATATATCCTTCACAAGATATCGACTATTCAGAGATACAAGAGGTGATTGAGGATGTCATGGGCAATAATAATGAATTTGATTTCGGGGCCTATGTCGGTAAGCTGGTTAGTGGTGAGAAGCCCTTCTCTCCGACTGCAGTCGCCGATGAGCTGGTGGCTTCCGTAAAGGGAGAGATTAAGGACAACCTAAGTACCTTTGGGAGTCTGGTAACAATTGCTTTAATTGCAGCCCTATTTACGAACCTATCAATGGCCTTTAAGAATAATCAGGTGTCAGAGACAGGTTATTATGTAACCTATTTGTTGCTGTTTGGCCTGTTAATCGGCTCCTTTATTACTGCCTCCCGTATCGCAGCGACTACCATCAGCTCCATACTGGATTTCATGCGGGCCTTGGTACCGACTTATTTTATGTCCGTCGCTTTTACCTCGGGGGCAACCACTTCAATGATGTATTATGAGGCAGCATTAATGCTCATCACCTTAGTGGACTTTATCATAATAAGGGTCATAATACCGATGATAAACTTCTATCTGGTGATTGTGTTGGCAAACAACCTGTCAAAGGAGGACATGCTATCGAAGCTTGCCGATTTATTGGCCACCGCAATCGGCTGGATTCTAAAAAGCATGCTGGCAGCAGTGATCGGCTTCAATGCAATTCAGGGATTGATTGTTCCGGCGGTGGATCAGGTGAAGAGATCCGCTCTGATTAAGGCATCGGAAGCAATCCCGGGAATTGGGGATGCCTTGGGAGGAGTGACACAGACAATTCTCGGAGCAGGCATCCTGCTAAAGAATGCCATCGGAGTAGCAGGCTTGATTGTTCTGATAACTATTGTTGCCGTTCCGTTTTTGAAGCTATTAGCCGTAACCGCAATCTATAAGATCGGAAGTGCTGTACTTCAGCCTATATCGGATAAACGCTTCATCGAATGCATCAGTGCCTCCGGCAAATCAGTCGCCTTACTGCTTCAGACCATATTTGTAGGTACTGTATTATTTCTTCTATCCATCACCATCGTAGCTGTGACGACTGGAGGTGTGAAGTAATAGATTGAAAAATCATAGATATTTCAATCGGCATACAATAGAAAGCACGCTTCGCGACCTTTCTATTGTCATGAAATTGTGCTGCCGCACAAATTCGCGGTGATTTGGCAGCATGAATGATTAGTGCCTGCAGTCTTCAGACTGCGTGGAACGCACTTGGCACAAACTAATAAAAAGGGAAGGAATGTAGTAAGGAAGCTTGAAGGGAGGCAACTATGGATACCATATATAACTGGATCAGAAATGTTGTCATTTATATGATCCTAAATGCCATAATCATGAATCTTCTGGGAAATAAGAGCTATAAGAAGTACGTGAGTATTGTGTCCGGCATGATCTTAGTTCTCATCATTATCTCCCCGTTGATGAATTACATGGATTTAGAGGATACCCTGGATTATTATTTACAGGCAAACGATTTCTCAGTCGAGACCTCAGAGTTCAAAAATGACTTAAACCGAATGGAGGAGGCACAAAGCGACGCTATTTTTGCAGAATATGAGGAGAAAATCAGACTTCAGGTGGAAGGAATGCTACAGGAGGAAAAGCTTAAGCTGGTCAGCTTTGACCTTACCATTGATAAGAATACTAAGCATTCTACTTTTGGTGAAATACTTCAAATGGACATAAGTGCTGAAATGGAAAAAAGCGAAGAAGAGGATGATCATCTCTTTGTCGATAAGATAGATATCGTATCAATTCGTATTAATGAGTGGGAGGAAAAAAATGCGGCAGATCCTCCTTCTCCAATGGAAATTAATATTAAAAATAAACTCGCGGACTTCTATAATATCGAACAGGTTAATATAAATATTAGTATAAGCAACTGATGTTAGGGCGGATTCGATGCCGCTTTTCGGAAGAGATAAAGTTCTTATACTTTTACCTTAGGAGGCTGCGGGGAAATGTTGCGGAGGTTGCTATGGAAAAGAAGAAGATTTCCCTTAAGACAATAGGACTACCGAGATTAATCATGCTGTTTATGGTGGGTATTCTGATTATTTTGCTATCCTTTCCTAGCGTATTAGGTACCTTCCGTACCTCAGAGGAAGATACCAAGGACAAAGAAACTCAGGACTTGCAAAATTATGCGAATACGACAAGCTATGATGAGAATACCTATATATCAGAAATGGAAAATAAGCTTGAAGAGGGATTAAGAAATGTATCCGGAGTCGGCGACGTAGAAGTTATAATCACTACGAAGGGATCGACGGAGAAGATTCCATTAAAGGA
>JAEZKL010000119.1 GCA_023415475.1 Bacillota bacterium
AATCTTAAGAAAGCACAGATATATGAAAATCAATATATTGGAAAGCTAATAAAATATGTATGCCACCTTTTCTTTTCCAATCAGTGGAGCAAAAAGGACGCGCGCTTTAACGACTTCTTGTCTAATATACCTAAAAGGACGAATCTTATAAATATAAGTGGTATTACTGTGAGAAATGCATTCATCATAACCACGCTCTTTTCATCTGAATTCTATGATCTGCCTTTAGCTTCATTCGGTAACGTTCAGATAGTAAAATACTTTATCATTATTTTTTCGCTGACTGTTCCATGTCTCTTCAATGGCATCCTTAACATTTTTTGCATCTTGAAAGACACTCCCCCTTTTTTTACAATGCTCTGCAAGCAATTCATCACATATATCAAGATATACAATCACCTCAGAATCCAAAAGTATCAATGAAAAAGTTGGTTGGCCTGCTTTAATTGCCACTCTTTCTTTTACAAGCTTCTTTGTAAAATCTCCAATTTCTCTCGTCCAGGGTTTCTGACAGATAAATGCTTCATCGTCCTTAGTCAATTGAGGCCATAATACCTCATCCATATCGACTGTTCCAGGTATTTGCTCATGTAATGTTGATTTTCCACAACAGGTAGTTCCCAAAATACATATTCTATCATTTTTATGCTTATCAAATATTGCATTTAATGCATTTATTGTTTCCTGTGCCGATGTTTTTATCGCCATCTTCATCCACTCCTTTCGCTTCTGGTATTATGCTTTATGTCAGTACAAACTTAAGCTCTTTGAGGCTGAAAGACCTCATCCGCTGTCAGTCATTAATCGCCTCGATGCCGAGCTGTTTTAGATGTTCAAGGTGATCCTGCATTTTCTGTAGTTCCTCCTTGGAATGTCCCTTCCAATCCAAGACTTCGCCTACTACTCTCAGTGGCTGTTGAGTGCGATAGGACCTGGTTGGGTTCCCAGGGAACTTTTTATCAGTCAGATTTGGGTCATCCTCGATATTGCCGGTTGGCTCCACGTAGTAGATCCGGCCAGCTTTATCACCCATCGCAAGTTCCGCTCCCCATATAGCCGCATCTAGTGTCGCGGTCAGATAGACATAGTTGGCCTTCTTTCGCTCACCATAGTTAGAGCTATATCCGGGTTTCAACAAGTCCCCTGGCTTCAGGTCAGCCTTCGTGCCGTGGTAGAACGGACCGGAATCCAATACTCCGCTACCTTGCAATATTGTAGTCGTTTCAGCCACTTCAGCATTGTTTATTTCATTTAAACTCTTTCTTTCATCCATAATATATTCTCCTAACGAATTCTACCTTATTTTTTCAATATAATTACGTTATATACTTAACTGAAGTTCATTCTACCTTCCCATCGAAGTTGTAGCTATCCCTATTATTTGCATAGGCATTGGCTTGAGCATCATTTACTCTCTTAATATTTTCTCCATGGCTTTACCCTTCGCTAACTCATCTATTAATTTATCTAAATATCGAATTTGTCGCGTTATATCGTCCTCAATTTCTTCTACCCGATAACCACAGATAACTCCTTTGATAAGTATAGCCTTCGGATTAATATGAGGTGCCTGCTTAAAAAATGTTTCCATATCTACTTCATTCATTATTTGTTGCTGTAATGAATGTTCATTATAACCGGTAAGCCAATAAATAATTTCGTCAACTTCTATTTTTGATCTCCCTTTTTTTTCTGCTTTTTGAATGTAAAGCGGATAAACACTTGAAAAAGTTATTGTATAAATTCGTGGTCTCTCCATATTGAGACTCTCCTTTGCTTTATTTCAATTAATCTACTTCTAAGTTCTTCCGGATGATTCGCAATCATTAATAGCTCCTTTATTCCATTTTCATTAATCAATGAACTGGCATAAACAAATGCATGATAGTCCTCCATAAAGATACAAAGCTTCTTATTCAATCCCAAAAGATACTGGGTTTAGTTTCACAATGTGTCATAAATATTCTTTAGACTATGCCTATACGATATCATTGCTTGTTTTATTACTTCTTAGTTTTTTCAATAGCATCTATGAATGCAATTGGATTTATTATATTACTACCATCATTAGCTATGGAGCAGGTCTCAAAGAGAATTTGAGCTATCTGTGTATTATCTAAGGTTGGGTTAACCTGCCACCCCAACGCCAATACTCCTGCTGCATAAGGGATTCCCCAGCTTAAGCCGCCTTGTCCGGTATATTGATAGGAAGGTGAACCTTCCATATATTCTTCAGCAACTGTTCTGTATGAAACCGGCACGCCTATTTGTGAAGAAGGTATTATAAATGTAGATGTAGGGAAGCCTCCTGTACACATTGATACATTATCGGGATTCTCCGGATTATAAAACGCAGGAGCTATAATACCGGTTTTTTCACTGTAACGGCAATCTAATACTAGGATTCCTTCGTCTTGCGCCGCAAGAACTGCTTCATCCCACATATTCAGATTTTTTGAAAATGGAGAACCATCCCCTGACGGAGCTGCTGAAACTGATACAACACGAATTTTATCACCTTCCGATAATTTCTTATTTTCCTCAATAATCCAATAAAGTCCTTTTGCATAAAACTCACTATCTCCATTCCATGAAGGAGCAGCGGCGAAATAAACCTTGGCATCCGGAGCTACGCCGATTGTGTTACCGACCAAAATACTTGCAACAGCCGGAGCATGCATAGATCCGCTATTTGCAGCCTGGTTACAACCTGTATCATAATATTTTGCTATTTTACCATCAAACTCCGGATGATGGAGCAAAAGATTTTGGTCAATGATCGCAACATTAATGCCTTTACCTGTAATACCTTCTTCATGGAGTTCTCTGATACCAAGCCCAGGATTTTTACCGTTATTCATAATCTCATTTTGCAATTCTTCGTTACCTTTTAAAACCGTACCTTCGTTAAACGTAAATGTAATAATATCATCAGAACTATATTCATTTTCATTAAATATTCCTTCTTTATCAAATATAGCTCTTATATCATCATACGGCTTAAGATAGATATCTGTTTCTTTTTTATTACTTGCCGGTGATGTATCCGACTGCTGCCCTAAGGGTTCACTTGTTTGATCTGAAGGGGCTTCAGTGGCAATCGTCTCTGTTGGGGAATTGCTTACGGTTAATGTAGAGCTAACGGAATTGGAGTTTCCGCTTATGTCTTCTGATTTGTTACAGGCAGTTTGAAATGATAGCAGCAAAGCGATAAGTAAAATACTAAATGTTTTAGTTCTCCACTTCATCTTTGATTCCTCCATTAATAAGATTTAAGACGATATTATATGAAATTAAAACTTATCCTCTTCCGTTTTCATGCTTTTTTTGATTATACGATTCAAAATATAACCAATCAGAATTGATAAGATTAATATAGTACCCCATATGATCCAAGCATTATTTGTTCCCCCACCACCTGGGTCTACACCATCAGTATTAAATATCATTGCTATAATAAATCCAACCATATACCCTACTACAGTGGCCGCTTGTATTATTCGATTTCCAAATATAGATGCAATAATTATAATTGCAACACCTAATATAGCCAATAGACTTGGCCATTGTTTCATACCATGCATATTAAAAAAAGTATATCTGCATAGATAATATGAGATACCGAGTAATCCAATCATACTGGTTCCACACAGGATTTTATTTTTCATATCCTTTAGTTTCAACGATTTCGACCTCCTATTATATATTTTTTTAATAGCAAACAAATGTGAAGCATCATATCATTATAAAATTTTATTTTCTAATGACCATAATGGGAAGTTCTCCATTGGAACCGGTTACGAATTAAGTTGTAGATGTTTGTAAGCGGTATTTATTAATTATTTCGTCGCTCCATATATGAACTTCAATATATCGTTCCGGACCGAATTTGCCATCATCATTCCAATCCTGTGGCAATCCATACTTCTCAATGACTTGTAATATTTCATGATAAGTATATAGCTTTTTTCGATATTCCTTTCCATCATAAATTATTGGACTAAATGTCGGCATTGAATCACCGTAAGTAAATGAAATAGTTTTTAAATCAAATTCCTCAATAGGAATTTTTATGAATGCGCTGTTTTCATACCAAGTGCTTAACCATGGGCTATGTTCAACCACCATATAATGCGGCGATATTCTCTTTATGATGCCCCCTTTTTTGGCAAATTCAGACCGGATTATATTCTCGCAATTTTGCCTATACTCCACATATTTATCATGTCTTTGTGCACATTGAGAATTTGGTTTTGTTTCTTTTATTGTACTAAGAACAGATTTTGCTTCATCAATCGGTAAGTCTGACAAGTTAACAAATGGACCGATTGTTTTATCAAAATAATGATATAAATAAATTTCAACCACCACCAATAACAGATATTTTCTTCACATTCTATACCAATAACAAAGTAACTTTAACTCCGCTCAAATCCCAGATAACGTGTGCCTTGAAATGTCAGTTTTCCCGCATCATGCTCTACAAGTAATCCATACTCCGTATCAGGGGTTTCAAATTCCATTCGGTCTCCACTTGCCACCTCAAATGTTACATAATAAGTAGTCGATGATGAACTATGATGCATATTATCTGCTCCAGAGTTATGATGGTAATAATGAACATCAGATCGCTTTGTTACAACAGTCGCATCAACGGTAAGAATAGGTGACTCATTATTTCTTTTCCATTGTTTTGCTCCTTGTATTGAACGTGCAATAATTGTTCCAAAAACAAATATAAAGCCAATTACTATAATTACTGGTACGATACTAAACATAATATCGAATCCGCCAAAGGGTGAATATCCCATATTCTTTATCCTCCATTCATATTCTTATTCAAAAATCCCAAATTTCTTTTTCTTATATAATGGTTCCACATTCTCGACTGCACCTTTTCCAAAGCTGCTTGATAAGGGAACAAAAATGAGTCCTGTAGATAATAATTTAAATTTATTATGTATCAATCTACGTTCAATCTAAAACAGTTTTATCTTCAGCGTATGGAAATATGTATCACAGGCTGCTTTCAAGGAAGCTACTCTGCCATCAAGTTGATCCATAATTTTATACGCCGTCAAATAAGCTTTATCATACTGTTCTGGCGTAATTACATTATCATTTAAGGCTTGCACTAATTCGTCCTCATCAAGCAAAAATCGCTTACCATCGGGTAGCACAACAATATCTAACATTAAGTCATAAAACCATGATTCACCGTTATCCAAAATGGTATTGGAATCCGTAATATCGAAATAATACTGAACGATTTCTTCTAACTCATTATACATTACTGTAATCCAGTAATTCTGATCCTCCGGGCCAATCTGTAGCCAATAATAGCCCTTGTCAATAATCTTAACGGGTATGTTATCATATACTTTTGTAGCCGGTTCATCTATCTCATTTATCTTAATCAGTCCTGTTGCTCCTTTGAAGAGCTGATCGTCAATCATCATATATGTATAAGCTTTGTCTGTTACCCGTGGCCAATTGGATCTGGACATGGTTCTCGTCGATAAACTCATAATTATCCTCCAAATCATAATATAGTATAAATTGAATGAACATATGTGTTTCTAAGATGCTTAATCGGTCCGAGTAAATTACAGCTTCCTCCCCATATACAATTGAAAAATATAATCAACCTTGTGATGCCCGCCATGCCTTAAAATGGCTTCCTTTATTCCCGCATACAGGGCTGCCCTGTTGTCATCCGGCAAACTTCTGTGGTCGGAGTAGGTATCGAGAAGAGCTATATATTCGTCCACGCCATATGTCTGCGATGCATCGTATAGCTTCATCGTTACTTCACTAAACCCGTATCGCTCCAAACCTTCGAAACGGAAGCCCCTATAAATTCCGGAGGGATTCCTAAATTCTTCCTTGGTTTTTCTGACCGGTCTTTCATTCGATATATAATAACTATAATAGTATTTCTCATATACCGATTGAATTTCCTCGTATAGATCTTCGCCATTAGCCGGAACGGTATTGTAGCGAAACAGGGCAAATGTACCGCCGCTTTTTAAAAGACGAAACACCTTGGGGCACCCTATTTCTGCGTCCACCCAATGGAAAGCGGAAGCGGCGTATATTAAATCATACCTACCCTCTTCCAATAAAGCATCCTCGAAAGTGGCTGTAATTACATTAAAATTCGTATGCTCTTTAAATTTATTCATCAAAAATTCCGCCATATTCGCACCCATCTCCACAGCGGTTATAACGTACCCCGCATCAAGGAAGGGGGTTGTCGCCTTCCCCGTCCCTGCGCCAATCTCAAGGGCTCTTTTCCCTTTTTCCGGTCCGGAATATCGTAAAACATCTGTAAACAGCTCATCGGGGTATCCCCATCGTACCTTATCATAATTCATGACAATCTCATCAAAGTGAGTCCTTTTGTTACGTTCCCAGCCCGTTCCTTTATCCGTTCCCATTTTATCTCTCCTATTCCGTAGTTCATATTTTTCTCATTCTATACAGCTAACATTTTTCACCGATCCAAAAATATCGAACTCATCTTATCTTTATATATTTTCCTCTTTGACAAAGTTATAAAGCCAATTGTTCTCTTTTAATCGTGGGAATAAGGAAAAATGTAAGTAATTTCTTTTACCATCATACGATGTACACATATATACTTCCTGTTTCTATTTTACCACTTACTACATCGGGATAATGTTTTGATCTAATTTCATATTTTATGTATTTCGGCATTTGACTAAAAAACAATTTTGAGTGAAAATACATATTCATCTTTTGCAAAGCAAGCAATGTTCATCATAAAACTATACCAATTTAAACTTATTAGATTTATGTTTTAATCGTTTTCTCCAAACAGCTAAAAAAACAAGTAAAATTACTATAAGAGATGATCCTGTTAATCCAACTAGCAGTATCATTAGGTTTCCAGTTTTAATATAATCGATCACACTTTTTGTTAGTTGAAAGAGTTCCGAAAAGCTTAATATAAAAGCTAAAATATTTAATATTTTTCCTTCTCTTGCAGATGATATACTGCCCTTTAATTCAACTATGTGTTCTAAGTAATTTTGATTCCGATAATATTCAGATAGTAATTTATCGTTATTAAAAGCTTGACTTATATTATCAGCCAAATTCTGAGCTAAGCTATAATTATAAATATTTTTATCCCAGAAAATTATAGTCTTACCAAATTCTGCGTACATTTTTTCTATAGATTTTAACGAAATATCTACATCTTCTGAAAGTTCATCAACAATTCTTGCATTTGTACGAGATATAGCAGCATTTTGTAATAATGTTATTTCACAAATAAAAATAATGGCAGCTTCAATATCTAAGTTAGAATTGAAATTTTCACTAATTTCATCTGATATGTATACTAAACTGCTATAAGAAGCATATATTTCGTAAAAATCATATTCTGCCAAGTTATTACTTGCCGCTTTTCTAATTTCTTCTGACTTTACTCTATATTTAACATGAACACTATTGTATGCTTCAGCTGCAAGCATACAATGTAATTCCTTCTCATCTTCTGGTTTTTTATTAAGACAGATCAAACACTTTTCATCACCACATTGGATTAAACCATAATAGTTCTCCATATAAGAACTTATTGTCATTTTACTACCATCAACATCTTCTATATACAAATTCTTTGAAGAAACTTGATCTTCAATCTGAGTAATGCTATAACTATTTCCGATGAAAATAACACTTAAAATATGCAAGTTAGTATCCAAGTGGCTTGTAAGTATAAATTCAACATCAAATGTTCCGATCACCTCGTCATAATTATCATTCATGCATAAAAATTTATGTTTTCCAAGGAACCTTCGTTCTAGTTGCTTACTTATTCTTTTATTACACTCGTAAAGTGATGTATCGCATATAGACTTAATGTAATTATTAATCAAGGGGCCTGGCTCTTTATACTGTATTTTTTTGTAACTATTACTTAAATTTAATGGAATGAATATATACATATCGTTATAAATCTTATCTTGTGTAGTTTTCATAATTTCTCCACTCCTCTTTGTAATTTAACTTGAATAATGTATATTCCCCTTTCACCTTTTTTACTTTTTTAAATCTTAATTTTTCAAGGTACTTTGTGCCATCCACAGTTACAGCGGATGCAAGTATATTATTAATACAAATATTCTGTTCTCTTTTTTCTTTTAGAAATATAAAGAATGCTTTCGTCATTTCTCTTATGACTTCGGTATCTTGATAAGAAGGAAGTATAGCTATTGATATAATGTATAGATTAACATTATCATAATACTGAGTTATATCCTCGGGTTTAATATCATCATCATGAAAATTGTTTGTTCCGATTAAGTCATTATAAAGAATATTGCTTATAGGTATAAAACATAAATAACCTATCATTCTTTCTTTATCATAGGCCAAAACAAAAGTGTCATTGTTTTTCTGATATCTTGCTTTTATCGATTGATATTCGCCTCTATATTTTTCTTCATAAACCTTACTCTCAATATCTATTAAGTCCTGTATTATATTTTCTTTTATATCTCTACTATATTTTATAATCATAATGTCATTAAATAGTTTCTTCTTAGTATAAGAAAAAACTTAACCTCCTTTCTTAATAATTTCATTAAGTACTTTTTGTAAAATTACTATTTTAGCGAATCAAACACTCAATCTTTAAGTTTCTCTGCCCCTAAAATTTCTTTATGCAATTTTATTATTGCATTTGAAATTTTTAATATGTGAGTACCCAATTCAAGTGGCATTTCTGAAATGTCTTCATAGTGCTACTTTGATACTATAGTTGTCTGATCAGTTGCTCATTAATGGTAATTCGAAAAACAATTCTGCATAAGCATTATCGTTATATTGTGGAACTTCAAAAAATCCATATTTTCGCATTAAGTGTTGTGATGCACTTCTGTCATTTCGTGTATCAGCGCATATTTTACAATATCCATTATTCTTAGCGTAGTTTACAGCAATATCAAATAGCAAACCACCATAACCCTTTCCTTGCATTTCTTTTAAAACGTACAATCTCTTGAGTTCAGCTATCTTATTTTGTAAATCAATTGTCCTAATGGCTACTGTTCCGATTAGTTGTTTTCCATCATATAAACACCAAAAACATCCGTTTTTCATATATTCTTGTTGAATATTTACTGTATCAGAATGTCTGCTATGCGGTTCATACCCCCAGCCTAAATCGTTGAAGCATTTTTCATAAAACAATTCAATATTAGATTGCATGCTTGGACTATATTGTTTAAGGTCAATCATACCAATACCTCCGATTTCTAATAGTGACAGAATGCGTATAAATTCAATGGTAGATTATGCTTATAATCAGTAACTCATTTCCCTACCTTGCAGATTCTCTAGGAACAAATGACGCATTCCAATCGTTCGGAACATTTATTATCGTTTAAAATGAATTATGGGAAGTTATTCTATCCTTTCGCAATAAACTTTCGTCACCCTATCGATGTGTAACAGACCATCCACGCTACCACGGTCAAATGTCGCGTTTATTGCAGCAATATGTGCTTCATATCCGGAGTCGGTGGGTAGTGGATAATTATCCTGTGATGCGATGTAAGCAAGCCAGTTATCCCGCGTATAATCCATTGGGTTGGGAAATTCCCAAGTCGTCGGCTTTGTGAAAAATGCATCGACAGTCTGTTTGCTTAGGTTTATCATCTCGCCACCGGGTGTTAGATTGTAAATGGCTATGACTAATCCGCCGGGCTTGACAATTCGGTGGCATTCTGCGCGGAACGCATCCGGATTGAACCAATGCAACGCATGAGCGACGGTGAGAATATCGACGCTGTGTTTGGGGAGTGTTGTGGCTTCGGCGATACCGTCCATAATCTTTGCGTTTGGAAAAGGAGCAAGCGTAATGGCAAGCTGCCTGCGCATATCCGCATTGGGCTCAACGGCAAACACAGAGTAACCGCGCTCAGCCAGCGTCACCGTAAATTTTCCCGTCCCAGCACCGATATCCGCGAATACTGTGCCTGATGGCGCAAGTCCGACGATTGTATCTATAGCCGCCTTGGGGTAGCCCGGACGTCCTTTGGCATAGGCTTCCGCCTTGCCTGTAAAATTCTCTGTGTTATTCATTTTTTCCTTCTCCTAACTTTGATGATTTAAGTAACTCATTTCCCTACCATCCACATAGACTTCCAATGTACCTCCTTAGTACAAACAAACTATTGTTTTTGAATAATCAATTATTTATACCAATAATCATTAAGTCATCTCCCATATTTTGTATCCAGAAATTGTTAAAATCGCCTCCAAACATTGCACCTTGATAATTATGAAACAAGAGTTTTGTATAAGCATTAGATATTGTATTAACGAAATCCTTATTCATAATTTTGTCATAATTGTCAATGAATTCTTGTGACGAATTTATAGTAGTACTCTTGTCCTCAATAAATACATTAATTGGATAATAAATTATTTCAGCAACAGCTTGTTTGTTTACAGATGTAACGTTATTTTTAAGTTCACTAACAAAGGTATCAACTTCTTGATTATTAGAACCCATTAATTCATAGAAATTGTCTAAACTATCTCCACAAGCATAACTCATGTCCAAAACTACGGGCAATTTGTTTCCGTTGCTTTGGGTAAATGTTCCCTGAAAATGTCCTATTTCATCTGCTGAAGTTACAGTACCTGTTAAAGTATCTTGATTATCGTCTTTTAAAGAAATTTCAAATCCATCTAAACTACCAACTAACTTAATTTCATTATCATTACCCTTATAAACGCAAAAAGCGGTTATTTCGTTTCCGTCTTGATGAATATCCATACATATTTCTTCAGTTCCTATTGTACCGAAAAAAATATTATGCCATTTATCAATCATACATGTTTTGCTAATGGTTGAAGCTGAGTTATCTGGTGCTGATGTCGTATGTATATCACTTGGTGAAGTCTTAGTGGTTGTTGTACTTGCGTCACTTGATGTGACTGGTGGAGTGCCAGATGGCGCTGGGACCGTTGTAACGTTCGAGGCATTTCCACATGCCGAAAGAAATACTGCCATCACTAACGACAAAACATAAACTTTTACTGTTCTTTTTATCAATTTGCTTCCTCCTAAATGCTTCACATAGCATAAAAGCCATTACCAGAGTTAAGTAATCGCTTTCGCAACTATTTTTCATCTACAAAATTAAGGTATCTAAATATGTTTTGTAATCACATTTCGAGCCTTCGAATTTAAAATCATCCGGTATCCTGATAAAACATCCTATCGTATTATTACGTTTTCTTTTTATGATACCAGATACATTCTGGTTATTAATATTACCCTCCGCAACAATAAGAAATTCATTTTCACAAGATATCACTACACCGATATGGTCATGCCACGGACTGTCTTTTTGCTTATTTTCCGGAGGAATAATATTATTATAGATAACGATATCTCCTCTGGAAGGCATAAATCCGTCTTTTTCATAGAAGCAGAAATGGTTGGCCGTAGCCCATTCATACCATGTACCCACCCCAGCAAATCGATATTTGAAAGGAGGCAATTTGATCGGAAGCTCTAGACCTGCCTCTAAAGTGCAATGATACACAAATGCGGCACACCAGTAATTCTTAAGTTCATCAAAGGCAGATGGCTCAGGATAATACCTTATAATATTCATAAAGATGGTATTTACTCTTTCGCCGCATATTTTTTGCGAAGCAATCTCTTCAGCAATATCTGCAAATACGGATTTCTTGAAGGCTCCTGTTGCTTTAACCGGTTCCTGTCCAATTATGGCAGGCATAGCAGTAAGGCCAAATTCCTCCGATATCTTATTGAGACGTGGGATTTCCGGGTAATCTACCCGAAAGAATGCATCGCTAAAAAAATGCTGCAAAACATCTGCATCTTTTAGCACTTCATCATATTGATCATGAATAAGCGCTTTGTCTGAATGGTAGAAAATTGCTGATAAGATAATCTCTTTCTCTTCCTTTGTAAAAATGTGCATATCTCTGATTGCAGTACGGACCATATCGGCACCACTTATGGCATGACATAGACTGCTTCCTGTAAAATAGGTATAAATGTCATGCAAAAGTCCGCTAATATACGCAAGCTCCGGATTTAACCCTCTTTTAACAGCAATCATAGTACAGCACTGGGCAACACCATATGTATGAATATAAGCATTTTTTCGTTCTTCATCCGATGGTATGTTTTGTATGATACGATCGACATATTGTCTAATCATTAAAATTCTGTCCACAACTTTACGCTCCTGATCTGAAAACTAAATTTCACTTAATATAGCATTTCGCATAGTCATCCCAATCCATACTAGTTGATGTCTATCTATTGATTTTTCTATTATATGGTTTAATTCATCATGCCGTGACCTATTCATTAATGACACATCCTTCTTTTCCTATGCTCCTGTTATCTATGGAATATTATACCATATAAATACAAATGCGTCCAGTAAAGTCAGAATGTTTGTTCGGGCGTACGCACTGGGTTCATTGCCTTCAATCGTTCTATAATCAACTTTGTAAATTGATAGGAATTACCGGCACCAAAGACAACTATGATATCGCCTCGCTCGGCTTTTAAAGAAATTGTTTCTGCGACCTTATGATAATCTTCAATATATACAGCTTTACCTGCCTCTACTTCACTGATCAGGGAATTCATGTCGACTGGTTCCAGCTTCTTATTAATCTCCCGGCCAACATAGGTTTGTGTGACGATGGCTTCATCTGCTTTGTTCAGGGCGGCTATGAATTCCTTATAGAACAATTTTAATCTTGATATCTGATGAGGTTCCAGGATTGCGTATATTTTTTTACCCGGATACGTAGTCCGAAATGTATCCAGGACTGCCGCAATCGCAGTGGGATGATGACCATAATCGTCAAACACTTTAATTCCATTTACTTCATCTACTAATTCCGTTCTTCTTCCAATTCCCTGATATGTTTGAAAAACTTCCTTTAGCGTCTCTAAATCAACTCCTAAGTGCATTGCAGCACAAAGAACTCCTAAAGAATTTGAAACATTATGTTCACCCAGCAGGCCTAACGTTAGACAATCCTTGATGTCCGGTCCATGAACCTCGAATTCTACACCGTTTTCTGTAAAGCGGTTGATTACACCCCTATACTCGGCACTGAATGGATAATCAAATTTATGCTTTAAATAATAGCCAATGACCTTAACCTTATTATCTGTAAGCCAATCCTTCAATTCTACCAGGACCTCCCGAATACCCTGACTTTCTTCATTTACGACCAAAGTGCCGGGATGTTGCATATTGCGTATAAATTGTATGAAGGCTCCTTTGAACTCAGTGAAGTCTTTGAAATACTCAGGATGATCCATCTCAATGTTATTGATTATAATGAAGGATGGTGCATAATTTAAGAAATTACAATTAAATTCATCCGCCTCACAAACAATGTATTTCGAATCAGATAATCTGAAACCGCCTCCCCAGGGTCTATAAATCGTTCCGGCTTCCACGATGGGATCCAACCCTCCCGCTTCCAGGGCTAATCCCATCAATACAGTCGTGGTTGACTTACCGTGGGTACCCGCGATTGCAATAACGAATTTATCCTTCTGGAGGTATTTTCCCATGAATTCCTGCCAGGTCATTACGATATTTCGCTTTCTCCCTTCAAGGAGCTCAGGATGATCCGGATTAATGTCAAATACAGCAGGGGTAACAGCCAATAGGTCTGCTCCCTTCAGGTGTTCACAGCTATGACCTATCTCTATATCAATTCCGCACTCTTGTAAGGCTTCGGTATAATAACTTGAGGCACTGCTATCACATCCAGTTACTTCAAAGCCTGTTTTTTTTGCTATTACTGCAATAGGCGCCATACCGCTCCCGCCTATCCCCATGAAATGTACATGAAATTTTTTGTCCATACTTTTCTCCTCAAGATTTCTCAGTTATCAAGCCAATAATCTACTGACGAACCATTGTATCATAAAAATCAATCATCCTGTCCATAAGCTCTTCATCAAGATCATACAACAGTTTCTTGTCCAGGTTATCCTTCAGAAAGGAAGCTATGTACTATTCTTTTTCTTTTATCTATACTTACATCATTCTTTACCTGCCAACAAGCGATAATACTTTGGTAATTTATCGCAAGATTTTTTACATTTAGCATAACACTTACACTTTGGCTTTCCGATATCCTGATGCATTCTTCTCCAAATTCGAGTTGCCTCTTCCTCTAAAAGGTTGCCGTAGGATATCGGCAAAAAATCACATGGGCCAAAGTTTCCACTTGCATCAACAAAGGAATGCTGACTACCGGCCCCGCATCCGTATTGATTTTCTGACTCTACATATGGAAAGACCGAAACCTTTGGATATTCCGGAGAACGATTCATTTTTATATGCAAATCGATTAAAGCTTTCTGCTCTTCGGCTGTCAGCACTTCATCCCTATGCTCGTTTAATGTCCCACAGGGAATCGGTTCCATAATACGCATCTCATCAACACCAAGGGACTTGGCTAGCTTCGCGATCTTCATTATTTCACCAGTTTCTAGAAGCTCCCGTGTGCACATTGTCTGCGTCATAGTATAAAGCCCCGCCAATTTTGCATACTGAATTGCATTCATTGCATGAACGAAAGCACCTTCTACACCTCGCATTTGATCATGATCCTTTGCATGAATATGATCAAGACTAATTGCAATCCCAAATAAACCTGCTTCTTTGAGTGCCATGGCACGCTCTAGCGTAAGGCCATAACCGGTTGTGAACAGCAGAGTCATACAAGGCATATTACTACCTCTGGCTGCCAATGAAATCGCTTGTTCCAGGTCCTTTCTAAGAAGTGGCTCGCCACCGGTAAACCCAATGATTCCAACACCGAGCTTTTTAATCTTTTCGGTTACAGTTAGCAGTTCTTCTGTTGTCAAATCCTTGCTCCGGTGCTCCATAAAATGATTGGCGCTGCAATGCCAGCAGTGGTACATACATCGATTAGTAACAGCAATATAAGTCGAGATTGGTGCAAGTCTCTTACCTATCGTATGATTTATGTAAAACTGCTCCTCTGTTCCCGGAACCCTCATGGCAATCCGGTAGAAAGCCTTTGAATTTACAGGTGGAAAAAACGAATTTATGATATATTTTCCTTCGTGAGAGACAAGTCGTTCGTTTTTAATTACGTTTAAGCTGCATCGGATCAGGTTGATAGGACGATAATCCTTCGATTTACTAAACTTCTTGTGAAGAGATATAAAATTATGCAATACCACCGGATTTAACATCATATTAAATAATACTTTACTATTTCTTATGTCCATTATTACCTCGCATTCTCAAAAATCCCATAGATAAACCGATGCTCCGTGGAATTAATTTGTTTTCTGTTAAAATAAGTAATCATCTGCTGTTTAATTCTCTCCGATCGTAGGTCAATCATCCGGTCGTAACCAGCGAGTGCCCCGGTCGAAGTCAAGAACTCAACAAGCTTAGTCGCATTGGTAAAATAAAAACGATGCCTTGCCTTTTTCACGGTAATAACATCAAAACCACAACTCATAAACCAGTGTTGAAACATCTGCCTGTTTTTTGGGTTTGGCAAATCAATCATAATTTGACGTATCTTAAATATATTTCTTAAGAGTAGTCTTGGATATAATACTCTCATCTCAGGAAGCGTGTCAGCGGTATT